>CAYLSA010000005.1:0-24275 GCA_964386575.1 uncultured Oscillospiraceae bacterium
TCAGCGCGCGTTCGTCCTCGTCGCAGTCGAAGCTGCGGGCGGATTTGCCCTCGTTCAGCCACGCAAGCAGCCGCTCGAGCACCTCCACTTCCTTGGCAAGCTTTTTGTCGCCGGCTTTGAGCAGCTTCTGCGATTTTTCAAAGCGGCGCTGCAGCATCTCGATGTCCGCCATCACAAGCTCCAGATCGACCGTTTCGATGTCGCTTTTCGGGTCGGTAGAACATTCGTGGCGGATGATGTTGGGGTCATCGAAGCAGCGGACGACATGAACGATGGCATCCGTGCCACGGATGTTGGCCAAAAATTTATTTCCCAGACCCTCGCCGTGGCTCGCGCCCTTGACCAGGCCCGCAATGTCCACAAATTCGATGCTCGCCGGCGTGCGCTTTTTCGGCTGATACAGCTCCACCAGCCAATCCAGCCGCTCATCCGGCACCTGCACCACGCCCACGTTGGGGTCGATCGTGCAGAACGGATAGTTGGCCGACTGCGCCCCCGCCTTTGTCAGGGCGTTAAACAAAGTACTCTTTCCGACATTCGGCAGCCCGACGATACCTAACTTCATACGCGTCTAATCTCCTTTGCTCTTGTCCCATAGCGCCGCGCGGCACAAGGGGCACAACATAACATTATATTTATAGCAGATATCGCCCTGTTTCTCAAGCGTTAATTTGCAAATAAAGGCTGCTTTTGCCGCCAAATCCATCGGCCCGTTGCCCCGAAAGACGCAGCCGCACCGTCCCGCATCGTGGGACGCGCGTTCCGGCTTGCTTGGGCGGCGACCCTGTGGTATCATGAAGTCATTCAACCGGATTTCACAGCTTAAAGCTCACTTTAAGTCAATGGAGATCCATTTTCAAGGAGGAGCCTATGCTTTACACAGTGGGTGAGATGGCAAAGCTGCTGGGTGTGGCGGCGTCCACGCTTCGCTATTACGACCAGGAGGGGCTGCTGCCGTTCGTGGAGCGTTCGTCGAGCGGGATGCGCGTTTTCAAGGACAGCGACTATGAATGGCTTCAGATCATCGAATGTCTGAAAAAAACCGGTATGCCGCTGAAGGACATCCGCCGTTTTGTGGAAATGGCCATGCAGGGCGACGAGACCATCGAGCCGCGGCTCGCCCTGATCAAGCAGCAGCGCGAAGCCGTGAAAGCGCAAATGGCCCAGCTTCAGCAAACGTTGGACACGCTGGACTTCAAATGCTGGTATTACGAAACGGCCCGAGCCGCCGGAACCACGGATGTGCCGCGAAGCATGACACCGGACGAGCTGCCGGAGCGCTTTCGCGCCGTGCGCAAGGCCCTGCGGCGGGAATGAGCCGCCGGAGCGATTACGAGCCGTATAATCGCCGCCGGATGCATACTCATTCGACCTTTTTCGACTTTTCATGCAATTGGAAAAACCGCCGTTTATCAGGCTTTTTTCCCTTTTTCGACCCGCTCGCCGCGGCTGTTTTATGCTTTACATAACCGCGCCCCGTAAGGGGTAAATGCAAAGAGTTATCGACATTTTCAACCGAGTTTTCAACAGTCATTTTTTCATCTTTCATCAACGCTTTGCCGCATTTTTACCATGAAATGTAAAAACCGCAACCGGCATTTTCGCTTCTCGCGAGACCGGTTGCGTTCTTTACATAACGACCATTTGCCCCACTTTGGGGAGGCTTTTCGGTGCATATTCACGGCCTTTGCCGCCGCGGCTGCATATATTCGGCCTTATCCATCCGGCTGCAAAACGCCGTTTTCCTTCAAGGATACGAAATCATCGCCCGCCACGATGATGTGATCGACCAGCGTAACGCCCACGAGCGCCAGTGCCTCCTGAAGCCGCCGCGTGGTGGCGATATCCTCCGCCGATGGCAGGGCAAGGCCGTTCACATGGTTGTGGGCCAGCAGCACATACGGTGCATTTTGCGCCAGTGCCTTTTCCACCACCTTGCGCACGCTGATGTGCGCAACGCAAACGTCGCCGCTGGCGATCGTGCGGCAGGAGACAGCTTTCATCTTTGAGTCAAGACACACCAGCATCACCGTTTCATCCCGCCGGCCCAAAAAGCGCGGCAGCAGGAATTGTCCGGCATCCTCCGTGCAGGCCAGGATAGACCCCACGCTGTTTTTGGAAGCCAGATACCGCCGCCCCAGCGCCGGGACCAGCTTGATCAGCGCAGCGGCATTTTCGCCCAAGCCCGGCACCGCGGCCAGCTCCTCGGCGTTGGCTTCAAGCACGGCGTCGATGGTGCCGAAGCGGTCAAGCAGCTCGTGCGCCATGGGGTTGGTGTCCACGCGCGGCAGCGCGTAAAACAAAAGCAGCTCCAAAAGCTGATGATCGTCCAGCCCGTCGGCCCCATGCTCCAAAAAGCGTTTTTTCATTCTCTGTCTGTGTCCGTTGTGTGTGTCCATACGATCCCTTCCGTTGCGTCTTTGCGTAAGCTGTGGTATAATGAGGGTCATTCTATGAAAAGGAGGCGGCGGCCATGCAGCCAAGGATCAAGCGATTGCTGACCTATGCGCGCGATTTTTTCCGGCGCACCGACCTGTTTTTGTTCGCGCTGTGCCTTGCCGCATCCCTGTTCGGCATCGTCATCATCGCCAGCGCCACCAACAGCTACCCCAACGCCATGCGCTACCCGCTCGTGCAGATGGTCGCGCTTTTGATCGGCGTGGGTTGCTATTTCTTCTTCACGCTCATCGACGTGGACGTGTTTGCCGACCGCTGGCCCGTGATGCTCATCGTAGAGGCCGGCCTGCTGCTGTCGCTGATCCCCTTCGGCGTGGAGATCGGCGGCAACACCGGCTGGATCGACCTCGGCATCATTTCCTTCCAGCCGACGGAGCTGGTGAAGTTCATCTTCATCATCCTGTGTTCCAAGCACATCGCCTATCTCAAGGAATACCGCGACCTCAACTCCGTTTTGTCCATCGCCCAGCTATTCGCCCATTTCGGCTTTCTGTTTCTGCTCATTCTGGTCGTGTCGAGCGACCTCGGCAGCGCGCTGGTGTTTCTGTTTGTGTTCATCATTTTGCTCTATGCCGGCGGAACGAAGCTTTATTGGTTCCTGTTCGGCGGGGCGGCCATGGCCGTGGCAGTGCCGCTGGCGTGGTCAAACTTCTTAAGCGACCGCCATAAGGATCGCATCCTCGCGCCCTATGACGCGACCATCGACCCCGAGGGCTACGGCGTGAACTACCAGCCGTTTCTGGCCAAAAAAGCCATCAGCTCCGGCCGTCTGACCGGCGAGGGGCTGTTCAACGGCGCGCAGACCCAGTCGAGCTATCTGGAAAGCCAGCACGCCGACTATATCTTCGCCTCCGCGGGCGAGGAGCTTGGCTTCATCGGCTGCGCCGCCATTTTGCTGCTGCTGGTGTGCATCATCGTACGCTGCGTGATCGTGGGCATCCACGCGCGCAACACCTTCGGTATGCTCATCTGCTTCGGCGTGGCCGCGTCGCTGACATTCCAAACCTTCATCAACGTCGGTATGTCCATCGGGCTGACCCCCGTCATCGGCATCACGCTTCCCTTTTTCAGCTACGGAGGCTCGTCCATGTTCACGACCTTCGCCGCCGCAGGGCTGGTCTCCGGCGTATACTACCGCGCCCGGGCCGACAGCTACGGCAGCGAATACAAATACATTTAATATAAAGCCATTAAGAAAAAGCCTGCTGCGTCCGAGGATGCGGCAGGCTTGATTCTTATTCTCCGTCCGGCGATTCCGGCGGCGCCGCTGTTTCCATATGGCTTCGATACTGCTCAACGAGAATATCATAATACCCCGCATAGCACACCTGCGTATACGGCAGCACCCAGATCGACACCAGCGGGATCAGCTCCAGCAAAAGCCATCCGATGAAGCTCAGATCAAGCTTAAAAAGCTCCCACTTATGCCCGTTCATCAGCTCGCGGCTGACCCTCAGGCAGCCGAAAGCGCTCAGCTCGGGGTGGTCAAGCATCAGAAACACAGCCTGACGATAGTTATAAAACGCGCGCACCGCCGGAATGAGCAGCGGCAGACAGATCAGCGGCGCAAACAGCCCCGCATCGCCGCCGACCGTCACCACCAAGCTCACGGGAACGGCATACACCATCGCCCACGCGGTCAAGATCAGCGATTGCAGCAGATTCACGCAGATCGCCCGCAGGAAGCGGGAAAAGCCGTCGAACAGATTGCCCACCGAGGCGCCCTGCCGCCGCGCCGTGGACAGGCAGGCCACGGAAAAGCCGACGTTGAGCATGATGAGCATGATGTCGATGGCAAGCACCAAAACGGCGCTGCCCGCCGGGCTTTCGACCGCGGGGATCGTCGCCGTGCCGGTGGCGAGCATCTCGTCCATCATCGTGCCCAGCGCCGCAAGCTCGCCGCTTACGCTCATACTCAAAACCTGCAATATAAGGGTAAGCACCAGAAACGCCAGCGCGATCCAGACAATATTGGTCTTTCCATCGTGGATGGCGTCGAGCATGCTGCGCTTTAGCTGTTTTCGGTTTATACGCAAAGGAACTCATCTCCTATCTGTTTCCCGATTCTACCACGTTTTCACCCGCCTGACAACACCCTGCACCGCGCGAAAAAGCTTTGACCTCGGCCGGCATATGCGTTATAATAATAACAGAAAATGAAAGGGGGTCTGACAGTGAATCAGATCATCACGATCGGCCGTCAATTCGGCAGCGGAGGCCGTGAGCTTGGCCGCCGGCTGGCCGAGGAGCTTGGCTTCGAGTATTACGATAAGGAGATCGTCTCCGAGATCGCCTCCCACACCTCACTTTCGGAAAACTATGTCCGTCAGGTGATCGAGCGCACGCCGCACCACCTGTTCCCCATCACGGTCGGCCAAAGCCTTTCTTATCTTTCCGACTACCAATTCCAGATGGTGCAGTCGGTCTATCAGGCCCAAAGCGAGATCATCCGCTCCATGGCCGACAAATCCAGCTGCGTGATCGTGGGCCGCTGCGCGGACTATATCCTGCGCGACCGCAAGCCCATGCGCATCTTCGTCTATGCCGATAAGGACAGCCGCCTGCGCCGGTGCATCGAACGCAGCGACGGCAAGGAGAACATGAGCGAGCGCGAGCTGAAGCAATACATCCGCCAGATGGATAAAAACCGCGCCGACTACTATAACTATTACACCGGCCACCGCTGGGGCGACATGGAAAACTACGACCTTTGCGTGAACACCACCGACACCGAGATCAAAAAGCTCGTGCCCCCGCTGGCCAGTCTTCTTCGCATCCCCCCACAGGAGTAAAGCCCACGCTGTCGCGTCGGTCATCGGCGCATTTCAGCGCAGCTCCGAAGCCGATTCCATCCGCCCGCTTCATGCGTCGCTGCGCAAAGATCCCCATGCGGTACGTCCGCATGGGGATTTTGCTTTAGGCTTCTTTTTTCAGGATTTCCATGAACTGCTCGCCGGTGATAGTCTCCTTCTCGTACAAAAACGCCGCCAGCTCGTCGAGCTTTGCGCGGTTTTCGTTCAGGATGCCGAGCGCCTTCTGGTGCTGCGCGCGCACAAGCTCCACCACCTTTGTGTCCACCAGCGCCTGCGTTTGCGCCGAGCAGGCCAGCGATGCGTCGCCGCCGAGGTATTGGTTCGTGACCGTTTCCAGCGCCACCATGTCGAAATCCTCGCTCATGCCATAGCGCGTGAGCATGGCGCGGGCCAGCTTCGTGGCCTGCTCAATGTCGTTCGACGCACCGGTGGTCACGCTGCCGAAAGCGACCTCCTCCGCCGCGCGGCCGCCCGTGAGCGTGGCGATCTTATTTTCAAGCTCCTCGCGGCTCATGAGATAATGCTCGCCCTCATCCACCTGCATGGTGTAGCCCAGCGCACCGGACGTTCGCGGCACGATGGTGATCTTCTGCACGGGCGCGGAATGGCTCTGCATGGCGGCCACCAGCGCATGGCCGATCTCATGATAGGCCACGATGCGCTTTTCATGGTCGGTCAGGATGGCGTTTTTCTTCTGGTAGCCCGCGATGACCACCTCGATGCTCTCCTCCAGATCGGCCTGCGTGGCAAAGCGCCGCCCATCGCGCACGGCACGCAGGGCCGCTTCGTTCACGATATTGGCAAGTTCCGCGCCGGAAGCGCCCGCCGCCATACGCGCGATCTTTTCAAAATCCACATCCTCGGCCAGCTTGATCTTCCGGGCATGGACTTTGAGTATCTCCACGCGGCCTTTCAGATCCGGCAGCTCCACCGGCACCCGCCGGTCAAAGCGGCCCGGACGGGTCAGCGCGGGGTCGAGCGACTCGGGCCGGTTCGTCGCCGCGAGGATGATCACGCCGTTGTTGCCCTCGAAGCCGTCCATCTCCGTTAAAAGCTGGTTGAGCGTCTGCTCGCGCTCGTCGTTGGTGGATAGACCGGCATCGCGCTTTTTGCCGATGGCGTCGATCTCGTCGATGAACACGATGCAGGGCGCCTTTTCCTTGGCCTGCTTGAACAGATCGCGCACCTTGCTCGCGCCCATGCCCACGAACATCTCCACAAATTCAGAGCCGGACATGGAGAAAAACGGCACGTTCGCCTCGCCCGCCACGGCCTTGGCCAGCATGGTCTTGCCGGTGCCCGGCGGGCCGACCAGCAGCACGCCCTTGGGCATGGACGCGCCGATCTCCTGATATTTCTGTGGGTCGTGCAGATATTCCACGATCTCCGTGAGATTTTCCTTGGCCTCGTCCTCGCCGGCCACGTCCGCAAAGCGGATGCCATCGGACGATTTCACATACACCTTCGCGCCGGAATTGCCGCCGCGGCCAAAGATCATGGAGTTGGGGCCGCCGGCCTTATCCATCAGGCGCTTGGACAAAAATTGTCCGAGCACGATGAAGATGACCACCGGCAAAACCCATGTGAGCAGAATGCTCATAAACGGGCTCACTTCCCGCACGATCTCGCTGGAGAATTCCGCGCCGTTTTCATACAGGCGCTGCGTAAGCTCGGGGTCGTTCATGATGCCGGTTTTATAAACCTGCTTCTGCTCGGAATCCGTGAACACAATCTGGTTGTCCTCCACCTCCACCAGCCCCACGTTCCCGGCGTAGGTCATGGACATGAAGGTGCCGTAGTCCACCTCCTGCACGCGGGCTTCGGCGATGGAGGGCATAATGAGCGTGTTGAACAGCAGCATCACCGCCAGTGCGATCAGATAATAAAACGCCAGCGGGCGTTTGGGTGTTTTGACCTCCTTCACCGCGTTCCAGCCTCCTTTTTCATGGTATGCCTCACGGCTTTTTTCATAGAAATTTCTCCTTTATATGGTGGGACTTTCTGCCCCTATTATGAGCGTGGAAAAAGAATAAGCCGGCAGGCTAAACTGAAAGAAAACTTTCCCCTATTCATTTTCATCCACATAGGCAAAACCGCCTGAAATGCATTTTCCTGCATTCCAGACGGTTCTGTTTTATCAGTATTGTATTTTATATCGCAGTTTACGGTTTTATTTTCAGTTCCGTTTCCGTAACGCACTCATTTTTTATTCGTCCGACCAGCGTTTGCAGCGCCTCGATCACGTGCGGCCGGATATCGCCGCCGACAAGCACCAGCATGATGTCATCGCCCACCTTGAGCTCGCCCTCGTTCAGCCACACGCGGACATAGTGGATGCCGTCCATCGCCCGTGCTGCGGCCACGGCCTGTTCAAGCCCCTCGCGGTCGTAGCCGAACACCATGCCGCCCACCGGCGCGGCCGTTTCATCGCCGCCGCGCACTCTGGCCTTGGCCGTGGCGCGCACCACGCCGTTGTGGAACAGATACATCCCGCACTGTTCCGCCTCCGGCGCACGCTTGGCCTCCTTCATCCACGCATCCATCGACGGCGCCTTTGCCGCGTGAGGATGGTGGTGATGATGCTCGCCGCAATCGGCGCTGCCCTCGCCAAGCAATATCTCCACGCCGTGGCGCACCGGACTTATGACGGCGGCAAAATTCTCCGTGGATGCCTTTTCGCTGCCGGGCAGATTGATGATGAGCGTGCGGCCCCGAATGCCCGCGATCTCGCGCGAAAGGCAGCCCTTGGGCGTAATGGCCATACTGGCCGCACGCATCGCCTCCGCAATGCCGGGCGCTTCGCGCTCGATAACGGTACGCGTGGCCTCGGGGGTCACATCGCGGGGCGAAAAGCCCGTGCCGCCCGTTGTGAGGACGAGCGCCACGCCCAGTTCATCGGCGCAGTGAATGAGCTGCGCGGCGATTTTTTCCGCGTCGTCCGGCACGATGGCCGTGTGGATGACCTGCCAATTTTCCGCCTCCAGCATCGCGCACAGCGCGGGCCCGCTGGTATCGCGCCGTTCGCCGCGTGCGCCCTTGTCGCTGACCGTTATAACGGCCGCTGTGTAATTCATATCCGTTCCTCCCTGCAAAAATCGCCGTGGACACCGCCGTGCTTTTCCAAAAGCCGGATGTCCGCGATCACCATATCGCGCTGCACCGCCTTGCACATATCGTACACCGTCAAACACGCCGCCGATACCGCCGCGAGCGCTTCCATCTCCACGCCCGTGCGCCCGGCACAGCTCACGCGCGCCTCGATCTCCACCGAGCAGCGCTCCTCGTCCAGATGCAGTGAAAGATCGATGCCATCGATCAGCGTGGGATGGCACATGGGGATGAGACTCGGCGTGGCCTTCGCGCCCATCACACCGGCGATCTGCGCCACCGTGAGCACATCGCCCTTTTTCATGCCGCCGCTTTTTATGAGCGCCAGCGTTTCGGCGCTGACAAGCACGCGGCCCGCGGCCACCGCCGTGCGGCGCGTGACGTCCTTTTCGCCAACATCCACCATCTTGGCGCGGCCCTCGGCGTTAAAATGCGTAAAATCGTTTCTGTTTTCCATAATAAACTCCGCAACTCCCGCGATGTCATCGAGCGCAAAGCGGGGAATTTTCGTATCGACCGGCTCATCCGTCACGACCGCAAGATAAGTCTCCGGCGGCGCGGCGAAGCCTTTTCCGTTGGCCCGACGGGCGATGCCGATGCGCGAGATGGGGGCGTTTTTGAACCCCTCCACCAGCGCAATATCCACGCCGCCGATCTGCCCGAGAAGCGCCTTTAAGCCCTCGCCGTCCGGCCCGCTCACCAAAACCGGCGCAGCCCCCGCCGCACGCAAGCGGGCCGAATCCTTGCCCGTTTCATCCGCCGCGAGACCGTGGGCATCGTGCTTGACGGCCGCCACGCGAAGCCCTCGCGCCGTGAGCGCCGGAATGAGCCGTTCGAGCAGCGTGGTCTTTCCGCTTCCCGACCAGCCCGCAAGACCCAGCACCGCAAACGCCATGCCCTCAGCCCCCGATCTGGCTCATGGCCCGGCGGGCATCCGTGTGCTCGGCGGCGGAAAGCGCCTTATGCCGCGCGGGCTTTGCCATCACGGCGCACTCAAACTGCGCGCGCATGGCCTCGGGGTCAAGGCCCTTGACGGAAAACTCCTCCGCCGAATGCAGACAGGGCTTGAGTTTCCCGTCCGCCGTGAGCCGCAGGCGGTTGCAAAGCGCGCAAAAATGCGCGGACAGCGGACTGATAAGCCCGATGCGCCCCGCCGCATCCGGCAGCCGGTAAAGCCGCGCCACGCCGCCGTCCGACGGCTCCGGCTGAAGCTGCGGCAGGGCCCTTTCCACCGCCTCCACCGGCACATAAGCCTCCGGCCCGAAGCCCTTATCGACCATGGGCATCAGCTCGATAAAGCGCATATCCACGCCCCATGTGCGCGTAAGCTCCGCCAGCGCGGGGATCTCCGCATCGTTAAAGCCGCCGATGAGAACCGCGTTTAATTTCACGCGCTCAAAGCCCGCCTCCAGCGCCGCCTCGATGCCGCGAAGGGCCGCGGCCAGATCGCCGCCGCGCGTGATGTATTCATAGCGCGCAGGGTCAAGGGTGTCCAGACTGATGTTCACGCGGCGCACCCCGGCCGCACGCAGGGACTTTGCCAGTTCCGGCAGCAGCAAACCATTCGTCGTGATGCATAGCTCCTCAATGCCGTCGATGGCCGAAAGTCGCTCGCACAGCGACACGATGCCGCGTTTTACCAGCGGCTCGCCGCCTGTAATACGCAGCTTGCGCACGCCGAGCGATGCGGCCACTTCCACCGCCGCCACCGTTTCCTCCTGCGTGAGCATCTGCTCATGCGCCTTTTTGCAAACGCCCTCCGCCGGCATACAGTAGCGACAGCGCAGATTGCAAAGTTCCGTCACGGAAAGACGCAGATAGCTTATCTTGCGCCCAAAACCATCGATCATCGTTCAATATCTCCCAAAGCTGCAATTCGGCCAGTGGCAGCGCTCGCAGGTCTGGCAAAGGCCGCCGTTTCCAAGGCGCACCAGATCGCGCTTTGTGATGCGCTCACCGGCGTAGATCGCCGGCAGCAGCACATCCAGCATGGTCGTCGGCATACTGATGGCCGCGCCCGGCACGCCCAGCATCGGCACATCGCCGAGATAGCCCACCAGCGTCATATTTCCCGGCTGGGCGGGCATTCCGTGGCTTATGATCTCCGCGCCGAGGCGGCGGATGGCCGTGGGCGTGAGGTCATCGGGGTCAACGCTCATGCCGCCCGTGAAGATGAGAAACTGCGCGCCCGCATCCAGAAAAGCCCGCGCGGCGTCCACGATCATGTCAAGCTCATCGTCGCAGATGGTAACACCCAGTATCTCGCCCGGATATTTCCCGAGTTTGGCGCGCAAAACCGGCTCAAACTTATCCTTGATGCGTCCGGAATACACCTCCGAGCCCGTGATCACGATGCCGACGCGAAGGGGTCTATACGGCAGCAGCCGCAAAAGCGGCCTTTGGGCGCAAAGGCGTTCGGCTTCGATGATCTGCTCCTCGCGCGTGACGAGCGGCACAATGCGCATGGACGCCAATCGCGCGCCGGGCTGGGCCGGATAGTGATCCGGCAGCGTGCAGATGGTGATGTCGCCGATGGCGTTTATCCGCTCGAGCAGCGCCGTGTCCACGCGCCAAAATCCCGGTGCATCCGCACGCAGCAGCATTTTCCCCTCACTCGGGCCCTCGTAATGCGCCCGCTCGACCGGAGCCATGGCCGCCATGCGAAGCGCGGCATCCTCCTCGTGTATCTCGCCCGCGCCCTCTTCCCACACGAAGATGTGGCGCTTGCCCAGATCGAGCAGCGCAGGCACATCCGCCGCTTCGATCACATGACCGCGGCGAAAGGCCGCGCCCTTGAATCCGTCGCGCATGGCGGTTATGTCGTGGCACAGCGTCATGCCGACCGCTTTTTCAACCTCGATCTTTTTCACAGCAAAAATCCTTTCAGCATCGTGCCCGCCGCGAGCGCGCCGCTTCCGGCGGGAATGACCGCCATGACCTGCGCGCCGATCAGCGAGCTGACGGCTCCGTTGCCCTGATTGTCCGCCAGACGCAGCAGCGCACGGCCATCGTCCAGCTCCAGCGTGCCGCGCACAAGGCGCGTCATGGGGCTTTTCTTTCCGAAATCCGCCGCCAGCGTGACCACGATGGCGCGCGGTTCATAGTCGCTTCGACCCGCCAACTTGCGCAGAGCGCTTGCGGCAATGGCGTAGAAGTTCGTCATGGCCGAGGCCGGATTGCCGCTGAGCGCCGCCACCGGCTTTCCATCGCGCAGACCGTAGCAGCAGGCCCCGCCGGGCTTGAGCGCCACGCCGCGCGTGAGTATCTCGCAGTTCGCGCGCTCCATGGCCGCTGGAGTCTTGTCGTAATCGCCCACGGACACGCCGCCGGTCGTGACCGCCGCATCGCATTCGTTCAGCGCCCGATCAAGCCGCGCGGCGATGTCCGCTTCGCTGTCGCCGGCAATGCCGTAATACACCGCCTCGCAGCCGAGCGCCGCAAGCGCCGCCGAAAGCATATAGCGGCTGGAATTGCGTATTTTTCCCGCCTCCGGCACCTCGTCCGCCTCCACCAGCTCGCTGCCCGTGGAAACGAGCGCCACGCGCGGCCTTTTATAAACCGCCGCCCGTGCGCAGCCCTGCGCGGCCAGCGTTCCGGCCAGGCCCGCATCGATCACGCTTCCCGCCGCGGCCAAAACCGCGCCCGCACGGACATCCTCGCCGGTGCGGATGATGTTCTCACCCGCGCACCGAGGCGCGAAAAACGTGGCCGTTTCGGGGGTAAATTCCGTCTTTTCATACATCTCCACGCAGTCGGCCCCCGGCGGGATGGGCGCGCCCGTGAGTATCTTCACGCAGGTGCCCGCCGTGACCGGCAGGTGGCTGACAGCCCCGGCGGCGATCTCCTCCACGATGCGAAGCGTGACGGGATTTTCCCGTCCGGCCGCGGCGATGTCTGCGGAACGCAGGGCGTAACCATCGTAGGGCGAGCGGTCGAAGGCCGGCACATTCTCCGCCGCGCAAAGCGGCTCGGCCAGCACGCGGCCATAGGCCGCCTCCGTTGCCACAAGCTCGGTTTCCACCGGCTCGATCCGCGCGCACAAAAGCGCCCGCACCGTGTCAAATTCCATCTCAGCGACCATCTTCCTCACCTCGCAGCAGCAGCAAGCTCGCCATCGGCATATGTACCGTGAGCTCCTGTTTGTCCTCCAGCGCCCGCCACTCGCTCTTTTCCGCCGTCCAACCGAAGGGCACGGCCTGCGGCGCCCCGACCGGACGCAATAAAATCGTATAATCAAAGGGATTTTCGATCACGCCCGCCACCGCGCAGCGAACCGTGTTCTCGCCCTCACCATAGCGAACGGAATGCATCCGCATCCCCACCGCCGTGCAGTCGGCCACATCGCGGTCAAGCCGCAGCGGAAGACCCCAATCGGCAGCATAAAGTTCCCGCTCGCCACACACCTCGGCGCGGGAGATAAACTTGCAGCCCGTCAGCCGGGCTCCGGCCACCGTGTGCGGGTCGCGGAAGATATCGTGCTTCGGGCCAAGGGCCTCGATATGCCCGTTTTCCACAATGGCGATGCGGTCGGCCAGCCGGAACACCTCGTCCCGATCGTGCGACACGAGCAGCACAGGCTTTGCAAAATCGCGCATCACCTGCTCCATCTCCCGCTCGAGGCGGAAGCGCAGATGGCTGTCGAGCGCCGAAAACGGCTCGTCGAGCAGCATCAGCTCCGGCTCCGATGCCAGCATCCGCGCCAGCGCCGTTCGCTGCTGCTGGCCGCCGGAAAGCTGGGCGGGATAATGGTTCTCCTGTTCTGTCAGCCCAAAGCGTTCCATGAGTTCCGCGGCTTTCTTCGCGCGGCGGGCGCGGTCGGGCTCGCCATGCGCGCCGGCAAGAATATTCTGCCGCACCGTCATGTTGGGAAACAGCGCGTAGTTTTGAAACATCAGCCCCACGCGCCGCTTCTGCGGCGGCAGATCGATGTGCTTTTCCGAATCAAACAGCGTCACGCCGTCCAGTTCGATATGCCCGCGATCGGGTCTTTCCACACCGGCGATGCATTTGAGCGTCATGCTCTTGCCGCAGCCGGACGCGCCCAGCAGTGCCATGACCTCATTTTCCGCCTCAAAGGTGACCTTCAGCGAAAACGCGCCGAGACGCTTTTCAATGTCCACGATCAGCGACATATCACGCGCCTCCCTTCGCCGGCTGCTTCTGCCGCCGCTCAAGCATATTCACTGCCAGCAGCACCACCGCCGAGATGGCGAGATTGACCATCACCCATTTTAGCGCCAGCGCGTCGTTATCCGTGCGCCAGAGCTGATAGACCGTTGTGGATATCGTGGCCGTGCGGCCGGGGGTATAGCCCGCGATCATACTCGTGGCGCCGTATTCGCCCAGCGCGCGCGCAAAGGCCAGCACCGTTCCGGCCAAAATGCCCTGCCGACACGCCGGCATCCGGATGCGCCAGAAGATATAGCGATTGGATAGCCCCAGCGTCTGCGCCGACCAGGCGAGCGTTTCGTCGAAGGCCTCGAACGCGCCGCGCGCCGTGCGATACATCAGCGGGAAAATGACCACCGTGGTGGCAAAGATGGCCGACCACCACGTCATCGTGAGCTTTACGCCGAACACGGCCAGAAAAAAGCTTCCCACCGCACGCTTCGGCCCCAGCAGGCGCAAAAGCAGATAGCCCACCACCGTTGGCGGCAGGACGAGCGGCAGCGTGAAGATCACATCCAAAACACCCTTGACGATGCGCGGGGCCTTGGCGATGTAATACGCGGCAAAAATGCCCGCAAAAAACACGATCACCGAGCTGATGGCCGCGATGCGTATGGAGTTTAAAAGCGGAAACCAGTCCATAGATTCCATCTCCAAAATACGGCTGCACGCCGGTGAAATCTCACCGGCGGCAGCTATCTATTCTCGCTTTCAGGAAAGCGCCGTGAAGCCCACGGATTCAAACACCGCAGCGGAATCGGCCTCGGTGCAGAAATCGAGGAACGCGCGGGCCGCTTCCTCATTTTGCGTGATGTTCAAAACGGCGGCGGGATAGATCACCTGGCCGCACATATCGGCCGTAGCCTCGTCCACCACGTCAAGCCCGGCGGAGAAGGCATCCGTGGCATAGATGATGCCGCAGTCCACGACCGCCTCGGACACCTGCGTCGTGACCTCTTTCACGTTCGAGCCATAGGTGATGCAACCGGAAGTGGCCAAAGTCGCCTCATCCAGCTCATAATAGGCCAGGATCTTCTGCGTATACTGGCCCACGGGCACGTCCTCATTGCCCATGGCAAGGAACACATCGCCCGCCGCGAGCCGCTCGGCCAACGCATCGTAGCTGTCCACGGCGCCGGGGTTTCCCTCGGGAACGGCCAGAACGACCTTGTTTTCCAACATATTAAAGCGCGTGCCTTCCAGAACGTAATCCAGACCGTCCGTGTTCACTTCGGGGTCGGCCGTGATGTCCAGCTGGTTCATCTGCTTCGGCGCGGCGGAAATGAACACATCGCAGTCCGCGCCCTCTTCGATCTGGGTTTTGAGCGTGCCGGAGGAGTCGAAGTTAAACACCACCGTCACATCCGGGTGCTCGTCCATAAAGCGCTCGCCAAGCTGCGTGAGCGTTTCGGTCATGGACGCCGCCGCAAACACGATCAGCTCGCCGGAAAGGGTGTCGGCCTCCGCAGTCTCTTCGGTCTCAACCTCCGCCGCCTCCTGCGCGGCCAGAGCGTTCTCCGCCGCGTCAAGGCGCGCTTCCAGCTCGTCGATGCGGCCAAGCGTTTCGTCGTCGGGTGTCGCGGTGCAGCCGCACAGCAGCAGCATACCGAGCGCAAGGATGATCGCCAGGGTTCGTTTCATGGGGGATACCTCCTAAAAAAAATAGTCCGTCTTCTTTCCAAGACGGACACAGCGGGTATACTTCCCCCACATATTCCGCCTTCTTTTCAGCAGGCAGCACCGCGCGATCCGACAAGAGCAGACCGGCGAGAGATCTTGCGCCGAGAAAAGGTATTTTTCCGAAGGAATACTATACGGGAAAAATAACGCATTATCGGTGCAAAAGATCCGCCGGATGCCGCAGACGGCATTTTACGGGTTTGCCTTGGGAAGGCCGTTCGGTTTCCCTTGCGACCCCGTGCCCGCATTTCGCGGACAGGCCGGCGCCCCATGGCATATGCTTTAGGCGCGCAGGCTCGAAGACATTATTATTGTGGCACGAATCGCGCCGAATGTCAAGCAGCGACTTCTATCCCCTGCTTTTTGCTGTTCCTCCTTTTCATCGCCGACGCGGCGCAGTATCGCGCGAAAAGATCGACCCCGGCGCAGAGATGGCGTCGGAACATGCTTCGCTTATCCGTTTCCGCGTACACGCGAAAACTTTATCGCTCTGCTGTTCCTCCTTTTCATCGCCGATCCGCTTCGCTGGGTTCGGCGATGATAGTCGAGCCGGCGCAGTAGCGCGCGAAAAGATCGACCCCGGCGCAGAGTTTTTCGCGTGAGACGATGACGCGGCGGCGAAGCTGTACAAGGGTACTGCGAGCCGACGCGGCGCAGTATCGCGCGAAAAGATCGCGCCGGGAGTTAGGCCGGATTGACGTGGACCATACAGTGTCGTACTCTTGGGTCGGCCGATTCCACAGCGTCGTGGACGCGTTCCGCGATCGTGTGGGCATCATGGAGCGTGATGGCCCCATCCACGGCGATCTCGGCATCGACGTAGAGGACACTGCCGAACTGGCGGGTTTGGAGCAGATCGATGCCGCAGACGCCCGGCTGCGCGGCGATGACGGTGCGGATAGCCTCCTCCGTTTCGTGGTCACAGGCCTGATCGACGGTTTTGGCCACCGCCTCGCGGAAGATATCCACGGCCGCCTTGAGGATGAACAGGCAGATGAGCAAACTCGCGATGCGCTCCAGCACCGGACAGCCGAGACGCGCGCCCGCAATGCCGACGAGCGCACCGGCGGAGCTGATCACATCGCTGCGGTGATCCCACGCGCTCGCGCGCAGAGCCACGCTGTCCAGCCGCCGCGCCGCCGCGATGGTATAGCGGTACAGACATTCCTTGACGACGATGCACACCACCGCCGCCGCGAGCGCCAGCACGCCCGGCGCCTCCGCCGCCGCATACGCCCCGCTTATGATATCGCTCAGCGCGCGATAGCCGATCAAAAGGCCGGTATCGAGCAGAATGAATGCCAAAATCAAGCTCGCCACACACTCGAAACGGTCGTGGCCATAGGGATGCTCGCGGTCGGCCTCGCGTCCGGCGATGGAAAGGCCCGCCATCACGATCAGATTCGACAGCACATCCGACGCCGAGTTGACCGCGTCGGAGATCATGGCGCCGCTGTGGGCCGCGATGCCCACGATCAGCTTTATCACGGTGAGCCCCGCATTCGCCGCAAGACCGACCACGCTCACGCGCTGTGCCGATGCTTTCTGTTTCATAAATTCCCTCCAAAACGATAAAACCACGGGACGTATCGAATGCTGTCCCGCGGTTTTCCGCTGCCAAATGGCCCGACGCACGGCCCTGCCGCCGTCTGCTCATGCTATTCTATGCCGCGCGGGCCGTTTTTGCCCCCGCCGGATTTGAAAAGAGCCGCGACAGAAGCGTCGCGGCTCTGGAGCTAGATATGTGACTCGAACACACGACCTGCTGATTACGAATCAGCTGCTCTACCGACTGAGCTAATCTAGCACGCTTTTTCAAGCCGGTATATGATACCACACTTTTTTCCGCGCGTCAATAGCTTTCTCTTCCGCCGGCCCAAAATCGCCGTCTCCCGACCGCGTTCGACAGAACGTGTCGAATTATGTCAACATTTTCTTCCATCAAATTGGCATTTTCTGTTGCACGCGCTACCATCCTGTGGTAAATTGGGCTTACTGCAAAATCATGGCCACGAAACATACAAAACAGAGCCAGAATCAATTCTCTGGAGGACTTATGTTATGGAAACCACCATCCGCGTACTCATTGCCGACCCAAGCGAGGAATTCCGCGCCCTGCTGTCCGACGCCATTGCCGGCGAAAACGATATGCTCGTCACTGCCGCGGCGGACGGAGCCGAGGCGCTGCGCCTTTGCTCGGAGGACGCGCCCGATGTGCTCGTGACGGAGCTGGTACTGCCGAAGCTGGACGGGCTCACCCTGCTCGACACTCTGCGCCGGACGGACGACGCGCCTGCATCCATCGTTGTGTCCGGTTTTTTCAACGACCGCGTCGCGGCCGCCTGTTCGGAGCTTGGCGCGGTGTACTTTTTGCCCAAGCCCTGCGACACCGCTGCCCTGCTCGGCCGTATCCGTCAGGCCGCTGCCCTGCAAAATCAGGCGCCCGCGCCCATAGAGCTCTCCGCCCTGCTTGCCGCCGCCCCGCGCGAGCGCAGTCTGGAAGCCGCCGTCACCGACATCATCCACGAGATCGGCGTGCCCGCGCACATCAAGGGCTATCAATACTTACGCGAGGCCATCCTCATCACCGTGCGCGACATGGATGCCATCAACGCCGTGACCAAGGTCCTCTACCCTGCCGTGGCCAAGAAATTCGCCACCACGCCCAGCCGCGTGGAGCGCGCCATCCGCCATGCCATCGAGGTCGCATGGGATCGCGGCGATCTGGAAACGCTGCAAAAATACTTCGGCTACACCGTTTCCATCTCCAAGGGCAAGCCCACCAATAGCGAGTTCATCGCCATGATAAGCGACCAGCTCATCTTAGAGCGCAAAGAACGCGCCATCCGCTGAACCCCTTGCACCGCAAGCCTTTGCGCCGCCGCTATGGATATGCCAAAAGCGACGAAGCACGCAAGCCTCCATATTGCTTTTATCAAAAAGAGCGCCGGAAGAAACAGCTTCCGGCGCTCTTTTCCTTTTATTTATACATCATTGCGGCGGTGGGCCCATGGACGCTTCGCCCGAGGCCTCGCCGGAGGCGGACATATTCGCCGTGTCGATATGCGCGGGACGGTCGGATTCTTCGACATACCAGATCTCGCCCTCGAGCTGACGCTGCACGGATTTGCCGCACTCGCGCCCAAGACACACGGCCATGCCGATGGAAACACCGTTCGTGGGCGTGAAATAGTCGCGTCCATAGCGGCCGCCGGTGGTGTTGCCCGTGGCGAACAGACCGCGGATGGGCTTAAACTCCGCGCCCAGCACGCGCTGTTCGGCATCCACATACAGGCCGCCCATCGTGACCATATAGTTTGCGATGAGCGCGTTTTCCTGCACCACCTGCAAGTAAAACGGCCCCTCCTCGCACGGGAAGAGAACTTCCGCCGCGCGGCCAAATTCCTCGTCACGACCGGCGTGGGCGTATTCGTTGTAGCGCGCGAGCGAGGCGAGGATATTATCTCTCACGCGCTCGGACATACCGGCGTGGCGGCAACATTCCTCCACGGTGTCGCCGGCGTAAAGATAGATGCCGCTGCCGGCGTTATACACCTCGCCCTTGGCCTCATAGGCCGCCTGCAGCTTGTTTTTCCAGGAGCTGATGGCCGAGTCGGTCGGGTCGGTGGAGCCGTGAGCGGGGGCCACATGGCGCAGATACTCCGGCAGATTGCTGTCGTACAGGCAGTAGATGGTGTCGCGATTCATGAACAGCGAGGGGAAGCCGCGGTGTTCGATGGTGCCCCAGAACTCGTTCTGGAAGCGCTTGCCGCCGGCATCGAACCAAACGCCCTGCGGGTGGCCGGGCGAGCCGCCCTGTCCGGGGCCGCCGTTGAGCCAGGTCAGGCGGCCGTCCATCGTGGGGATGGGGCCCTGCTCGAGCTTTGCGCCGATCTGCACGGCCATGGCGATGCCGCTGCCGTCGCGGTCGGCCTGCTGGGCGTGCAGCGCGTCATGATCCTGCATGAAATACAGCATATCCGGCAGAAGATCCGACACCATCTCCATATTCGAGCCGAAGCCGCCCGTGGCGATCACGGTGTATTTGGCCTTCACGCGGATGGTCTCGCCGGTGTCGCTTTTGGTGGCGATGGCGCCGGTCACAGCACCATCGGCATCGGTCTCCAGATAGTCGGCGTGGCAGGAGAAGATGTGGCGGCTGCCGGTGCCGGACTGGTTTTCGATGAAATCGCGGTTGTATTTGGCCACGGTGGCCTGATTGGGACGCAGCGTGGGCGCGTAGAAGCGCAGCGGACCGATCTTTTCCAGCATCCCCTCGCGCATGGAGCGCTTTTCCATGTCCCAGTAGCTCGGCGCACCGAACATACTGTCCACCACGTCGCTGGGCGTGTGGCCCAGATGCCAGTCGAACGATTCGCCGGAGTGCTGCGCAAACTTCATGCACAGGGCCTGGTTGGCGTAGTTGTTGCAGTTGAGCATCCAGTTTTCGTAAAATTCCAGTGGGTCCACGGCCTTCGCGCCGTAGTGTTCCATGATGTAGGGGGAGTTGATGACGGCCTGATCGCCGCCGAACAGGCTGAAGCGCTCCGCCGATTGATTCTCCAAAACGAGAACTTTATAGCCCTGCTCGGCCAGCCACAGCGCACAGGCCGCGCCGGAATAGCCGTTGCCGAGGATGAGAACATCGGCCTCGTGCGTGGCGGATATGGCGGCTTCGGCCACGGGCTCGGGCTTATGGCGCCAGGTGGCGGTGGAATACAGGGTGTCCGTGATGCGGGTGACGCCCTCGCCATCGAGCACACGAACGATCTTTTCCTCCGTGTCCGTGGCCAGGGCGGTGCTTGCGCCGGACACAGCATCGGGCGTGTCGTCGGCCAGGGCCAGTCCGCCCAATGCGGCGATGGCGGCGGCGCTCACGGTACCGGCGGCCGCGCCCTTGAGAAACTTTCTGCGGGAGATCTCTTTGCTCATGGTCATTCTCCTTTTATATTCATTCGTTTTCGTCTCAATAGATATCCAGCGGCTCGGCCAAAAGGCCCTGTCCGGGAACATAGAACGAGCCGAAATACTGCCCTTCAAATTCCTTTGCCCCGATGCCGAGACTCTCGCCCGCGCGGGCATAGTCGTTCACATCCACGCCGTCAATGCGCCCATCCGCCGTGACGGTGACGGTCTCGCCGGACGCTTCACCGGACGCTTCGCCGGACGCTTCACCGGACGCTTCGCCGGACGCTTCGCCGGACGCTTCACCGGACGCTTCACCGGACGCTTCACCGGACGCTTCACCGGATGCCTCGCCGGAACTGCCGGAAGCGGCATCGGGGCCCATGGGCAGATCGACAAAATCGGCGTTAAATGTGCCCACGCCACCGGCGGCCACGAATTCCTCCCATGTGGAGGCGTTATAGCAGTCCTCGTCGAAGAATTTGCCCCACGGGCCGGAATCATAGCCTGCCTCGATCTCCTCCCAACTTTCCGTTTCCCACACGATGGCGGAAACCGGCTCGGGGAAAGGCGATATGGCAGCGAGGTTATCCACCAGCCATTGCTGGTAATCCTCCCATGTCACCTCTTTGCGCAGTCCCGCACCGGTAAACAGGGACAGCGCCAGAAGCAGTACCAAAACCGCGGACAGCGTGCGCTTCATGGCCGAAACCTCCCAAACTATATTTGTACACAGTTTCAGCGTAGCACAGGAACATTAAACCATCGTGAAACAATTGACGAAAACGCCCATAAAACCGGCCCGCAGCGTTGAAACTGCGGGCCTTCGGGTGTCAAATCCTATGTTCCTTGGCGGCGGTGGCGTAGTGTTTGGATGTAAGCTGGCGGGCAAGCATCAACAGCCCGCGCACACAAAGCTCCACCGTCATGGCGATCCACATACCGAGAAGCCCCAGCCGCGGCACCAGCAAAAGCGCAAGCCCGATGCGCACGATCCATATGCTGCCCAGATTCAGCAGACTTGGCACCAGCGTGTCGCCCGTGCCGCGCAGAGCGCCCGCCGCCACGATGGAAACGCCGAACAGCGGCTCCGCGAACAATTCCAGCCGCAGAACCCGCGTGGCCAGCGCGCGCACGGCAGCATCCGGCGTGAGCAGCCGAAACACCAGCGGACAGATGAGCATCATCAAAAGCCCCGTTCCCGCCATCAGTGCCGCACCCATGGAAACGCAGATGTTGCCGTAGCGCTTGGCGAGCTTTTCATCGCCCGCACCGATGCTGCGGCCGACCAGCGAAGCCGCCGCCATGCCCACGCCGTAGCCCGGCATATAGCACAGGCTCTCCGCCGTTACGGCGAAGGAATTGGCCGCAATGGCCACGGAGCCGAGCGGGGCGATGATGACCGTGGCGGCCACCATGGCGCCGTTCATCGCCAGCTCCTGCACGGCCACCGGCGCGCCGATCTTGAACGCGTTTTTCACGATGGCGCCGTCAAAGCGGCTGCGCTCGCATCCCACCAGCCGCAACGGCCCCTTGCGCACGCAGCAGAAGTAGGCCATCATAAGACTCACCACCGCGCAGGCAAGTGTCGTCCCGAGACCGGCGCCCATCACGCCATACAGCGGGATGAAGATGGCATTGAAGACCACGTCCAGCACGCACATCACGGCGTTTAAGATGCTGGGCGTGACCATATCGCCGCAGCACTGCAAAAAAGATGAACACAGCGAGTTCAGCTGCGTAAACGGCAGCATCAGCGCAAACATCAGAAAATACGCCGCCGCGTCCGACTGTATCGCCGTATCGCCGCCGAGCCATACGGGCAGTCGTCCGCTGATGAGCGCCGTGGCCAAACACAAAAGTCCGGAGATCACCGCGCCCGACACCAGACCATGCCGCACCACGGCGCGGGCCAGATCCGGCCGCTCGCCGCCGATATGGTGCGCCACGGGCACGGAAAAGCCCGAGGACACGGCGTAGGGTATGCTGTTTACGAGCCATGTGGTCGAGGCCACCAGCCCAATGGCGGCCGAGGCGTTCGCACCCAGCGCGCCCACCATGGCGGAGTCGATATACTGCATGGCGATGGTCGTGATCTGCGTTAAGATCGCCGGCAGACTTAAGCGCCACACCTGCGCCACCTGGGGCCGCAGTGCGCGCCATTTTGCTTTTATCATAAAGTCCCTCGGTTTCATTTGTCGTCGGGGCTATTGTACCATCGTTTGCGCGATATGTCCAACGCGGTCTCCCTTGCTGTTCGGGCGGAGATGGTGTATACTTGCAGGGTTACTATTTTTTCAGGGAGAGAGCTATGCTTTGTATGTTTCTGGCCGTTCTGGCCGGGTATCTGTTCGGTTCGGTCAGTGTGGCGGTGCTGCTCACGCGGCGGTATGCGCAGGGCGACGTGCGCGGCCACGGCAGCGGCAACGCCGGAGCCACCAACGTGGCGCGCGTGTATGGGCTGAAGGCCGGACTTATCACGCTTTTGGGCGACATGATGAAAACCGCCGTGAGCGCGCTGATCGGCTGGCTGCTGGGCGGGGCGAACGGTATGGCGGCCGGATGCGCCGGATGCCTGATCGGCCACTGCTGGCCGCTGTGGTTCCGCTTTCGCGGCGGCAAGGGCGTGAGCGTTTCGGCGTGCATCGCGCTGGTGCTCGACTGGCGCGTGTTCCTCGTCATCGCGGCCACGTTTGCTGTGGCGGCGGTGCTGTCCAAGCGGGTGTCCGTGGGGTCGATGGCGGCGGCGCTGGTGTGTCCGTGGTCGCGGCTGCTGCTGGAAGGCGGCGTGGACGCGGTGTTTGGGGTATTCCTGCTGATGGCCGGCGTGGTGCTGGCGCTGCACGGCAGCAATCTGCGCCGCCTGCTGCGCGGCGAGGAACCGCCGTTTCACGTTGGCGGGAAATGAAATAAAATGTGAGACAGAAAACGCCAGGGAGCATTTGCTCCCTGGCGCGGTTTATATTGGATTCAAAGGGTCTCTTCGGATGCTTCGGTCGGCTCCGCTGAAGGTTCTGCGGCGGGCTCCGCTGTGGGACCGGCGCTGGTGTTTTCCCACGTCTGCGGCTCATTCACAGGCGCTTTCTTCGTGCGCGGCGCACATTCGCTGCGCGCCATGCCAAAATAGCACACACCCAGAAGCCCGATGCAGATCATGAAGATCCCGCTGATCGTGGTGGCGAAATAAAGCAGGTTTTGCACATTTTTGGCGGCCAAGGCGGCGTTGTTGTTGACGTAGGAATAAAAATCGCCGCCAAAGGATGCGTAGCCGGAATCATATAAGTAAGGGACGTAGCTCGCACTGCCGCCGAAAACCTCACTCATCGTCAAAATGCCGGCGATAATGATGAGTGCGCTGACGATCATGCCGGCGGTAGAGAATGCCTTTTTACCTTTCATTTTCAAACTCCTTTTTAAATGGTTTCCCATGCCGATAATGCCGGTAAACAGGCTGTTTTTCGTTGCCTGTTCGCGACATTTTTTATCCTTCTTCGCGTGTTTTGATCTTGATGTCAACAACTGCTTCCAGCTCGCTTAGCTTGTTGACCATCAGGCCGAGATTTCCGGGGGGATCACCGCTATCATCCAGGTAAACGATCCACTCGCGGCCATATCCCGACATGGATCCGTATGTCAAACCGCCGCTTTCCCATTCATCGTCAAGCGAATCGGCAACATGAACCATCCATTCATACAGCTGATCGCAATCGAAGCCGAAGTGTTCGTCTGCATCGGCTCCATAAACAAGGCCGACCAGAAGCTGATCGGTGTTCATACTGTCCGAATAGATGTCGACCCAGTAATATCCATCGCTTTGGTCGAATGTTACTTGGATCGCAGGGGATATCCAAATCGGTTCGCCCCAGTAATAAACGATATCAAGGCAGTCGATGCTTTCGGTCGTGGTTTTGCCGCAAACCAGGCAAACGCCGTCTTTCTCGCCCTCTTCATAGTAGTTGGCTTCCTTGGTCACGGTCCACTCCCAATCATGACCGAACGGGACGCCGCTGGTCTCGCCGCAGACAGAGCAGGTCTTCGGCGCGGTGCAGGTGGCGTCCTCCCATTCATGGGGCAGCGTGTCGCCCTCAGTCTCGCCGCAGACAGAGCAGGTCTTCGGCGCGGTGCAGGTGGCGTCCTCCCATT
>CAYLSA010000005.1:24375-51891 GCA_964386575.1 uncultured Oscillospiraceae bacterium
CATGGGGCAGCGTGTCGCCCTTCGTCTCGCCGCAGACCGAGCAGGTTTCCGGCTCGGTGCAGGTAGCGTCTTCCCATGTGTGCGGAAGCGGTTCGCCCTCGGTCTTGCCGCATTTGGCGCAGGTTTGCGGCGCGGTGCAAGTGGCTTCCTCCCATTCATGCGACAGGCAGCAGCCCGCCAGCAGCACCAGAAGAAGCAGGGAAAGCACAACCACAACAATGCTTTTTCGTTTCATTTTTGTCCCCTCTTTCTATATTTTTCGGCCTATCGCCGGTATTCCCATGATCACGTCCAGATGAAACGCTTTCCGGTACCGCCGCAGTCGGTGCAGTCATAATGTCCCTCACCCGCGCAGTACGAACACACAACGGTCGTTTCGCCCATGCAGACCGAGCAGATCTCGTGCCCGCCGGTGCCATCGCATTTCGAGCAATCGACCTCGCCGCTGCCATGGCAGGCGCTGCAAGTGATGTGTTCCGCGCCGCTACCGTTGCAGTCTGGGCAGTCGTATTCCCAAAATCCGAACGACCTCGATGCGTTTTTATACAGGCCACGAAGACTTGATGAGTTGCTGTTTTGGATATCGCTCAGATCGGTGCTGGTGAGGACGCGCCCATCCCCGCCGCAATCGGGGCATTCTCCGCCCAATGTGTAGCCCTTGCCGGAGCACTCGGAGCAGCTTTGCGTTTTATCGCCATGGCATCGGGAGCAATAGAATTCGCCCTCTGCATCGCAGTTTTCGCAGTCCACGGAACCCTTTCCCTTGCAACCGGAGCAGCGAAGGTCGCCATCGCCGCCGCAGGTCGCGCAGGGCTTGACCAACGCACTGGGAACAAAGGCGACCAACAGCGCCACGATAACAAGACAAAGGGCAACAATAACGATCGCTCTTTGTCTCATGCTATTTCCTCTCTCATACAAAATGTGGCTTGATATGCTATAATATACCACGTGACATCAACTAATTCAATATGCAGAACATCTAATATTAGTTGATGTAATTTGTGGCTGGTATCAACCATACTGTCACTTGAGGTGATAGTATTGCACGCACGGATTCGGCAGGCCCGCGAGGAATTGGGCTACACACGCGAGAGATTCGCGGAGAAATTGGACGTGAGCGTATCGTATCTGGCAGAGCTTGAGCGCGGACGCACGGGGATATCGGTAAAGATGCTGATAAAGGTGTGCGATCTGCTGGGGCTTTCGGCGGACTATGTGCTTTTTGGCACGGAGCGCAGCGTCGATGCGCAGCTTTTGGACAGGATACACCGACTGGATGAGCGCTATCTTCCGCTTTTGGACAAGACCATCACGGAGCTTTTGGCGCTAAGCCAAGCCGACAAGACAGCCGCAAACGGCGACTGAACACAGCAAAAACAGCCGACTCCAAACGGAGTCGGCTGTTTTGTATAGGGTTTGGAATTACTCCACGAAGTCGTCGGACTGGGTGTAAGCGTCGGCTTCCATGCCGGCCATACGGCCGGAGTTAAGCGCCCAGCTCATCGTGGAGCCGGGGTTGTAGAAGCAGTACTCGCCGCCGAAGACCACGTTCGCGGTGTCGGTGCCGCAGGCATACAGGCCGGGGATGGGCTCCTCGGTCTCCGCCTTGAGGACCTGCATGTTGTGGTTGACCTTGATGCCGCCGAGAGAGCCGTAGCCGGAGGGGAAGTGACGGGCCACATAGTACTTCTCGCCGGTGATGGGGCGCAGCCACTTGGCGGGCTTGCAGAAGTCTTCGTCGTAACCGCCGGCGAAGCTGTTGTAGCGCTCGATGGTCTTGACGAGGGTCTTGTAGTCGATGCCGGTGACCTGCGCGACTTCCTCGAGGGAGCTGCACTCGTAGAAGTTCTGCTGCTGATCCTCGCCCTCTTCCTCGTACTTGACGTCGATGACGCCGTCGAACACGGAGTTCTCAGCCGCGCTCTTCGCGCCGGAGAAGAACAGATCGCGCTCGTAATCGAACTTGTCGAGGGTCTTAACGGCGTGGTGATAGGTGATGTAGTCGAGGCCGTGCTTCTTCATGTAGTCGATGCCGTCGGAACCGATGATGGAGAAGGCGCGGTGGCCGGTCTGGGCGTTGATGGCGTTGCCGGTGTAGGTGGTGTTGTTCATGATCTGCTCGTTGATGATACGCTCGCCGTGGATGTTGACCATGATGGTCGAGGGCTGACGCATGACCTCGGAGAGGGTCTTGAACACGTCGGTGGTGCCGGGGGTGTTGTAGGTGACTTCCATGGAGATGGGGGCCTTCGCGCCGCCCGCCTGCCAGGCAAGGTTGATGCCGTCGCCATCGAGGCCGGGGATACGGAAGGTGAACATATCCTTGCCCCAGGTGAAGCCAAGGTATTCCTTGATCATTTCGACGTTGTTGCCGATGCCGCCGGTGCCGATGATGCAGGCGGAGCAGTCGCACTGGATCTCTTCGCCGTTCTCGTCTTCGGCGATGACGCCGAGGATCTGGCCCTTGTCGCCCTGGATGAGCTTCTTGGCGGGGGTGCGGAAGTGGAAGTCAACGCCGAGGCTGGTGGCGTAGTCGGTCATGAGCTTGACCATGTGGCTGGCCTGGCGCTCGGTCGGCTTGTTGACGCCGGGCAGCTTGATCATGTGCTGGGTGCAGTGGCTGTCGCAGAAGTACTTGTACACGCCAAGGAACTCCACGCCGAAGTTCTCGACCCATTCCACGGTGGACGCGGACATATTGAACCAGCGACGGACGGTCTGGGCGTCGGCCTTCCAGTGGTTGTACTCCATCATGAACTTGAAGGCGTCGTCCTTGGACCACTCGTACATGGCGTCGCGCTGATACTTCGACTCAACAGCGAAGAACGCCATGCCCATGTTGGCGGCGCCGCCGGTGGTGCCGCTCTTCTCGAAAACGACAACAGACGCGCCCTTCTCGGCGGCCTGAGTCGCAGCGGTCATGCCGGAGAGGCCGCCGCCAATGACGCAAATGTCACATTCGATGTGCTTCATTGTGTAATTTTCCTCCAATTTGTTTACATGGGAAACGGTCCGGCCCTCGGGCCGGACCATTTCGCCTTATTGATTAGCCAATGCGGATGTAGCCGTCGAGATCCTTCATGATGGTCTCGGGCAGCTCCAGATCGGAGCCGTCGGGCATCTTGCCGACGACCTTGGTGTCGCCGCCGCCCTCGGCGGTGCCGATCATCAGACCGCGGGCGCCCTCGTAGCGGCCGGTGCCGCCCACGATGACGTTGACCAGAACGTCCTGACGGGTGTACTCAGAGTTGTACACGATGCACTTGCCGGGGTCGATGCCGCGAACCGCCATCATGCCGTCCCAGGCGTAGATGTCGCCATCGGGCATACGGTAGATGCAGAACAGATCGGTCTCGAAGTTTTCCATCCAGTCGTCGGTGAAGAACTTGTCGAGCGGGAAGTTCTTGGCCTCTTCGCACATATGGTCGGGAGGGCAAGCCATGCCGTAGTATTCGCTGGGGCCAAAGGGATGGAACCAGCCGATACCGGAGTGGATGGTCAGGCCGCCGTTCGGCCATTCTTTATAAACGCCGTGACCGGCATGATAGTTCATGCGGGCGTGGAACACTTCGCCGTGCTCCTTGGCGGTCAGCTCGGGCTCCTTGGCCTCTTCCGCGGGAGCCTCGACCGGCGCGGTTTCTTCCACGACGGGTGCTTCCTCCACGACGGGAGTTTCCTCGACCACGGGGGTCTCCTCCACGACGGGCGCGGGAGCTTCTTCTACTTTCTTTTTACCAAACAGACCCATGAGTTATATAACCTCCAGAATTATTCAGCCTTTTCAGCGTTGGCGAACGCACGGTCAGCGGCCATGGCGTCGGGGATCTTGCGCATCATCCAAGTGGCCACGAGGCCGATGGCGACGACCACGAGGCAGATGCCGTAGGCCATGGTGCCCTTGCCGGCGCCGATCAGAGCGGTCATCATGTAAGCGGCGAGAGCCGAGGGGATGAGCTGGATGGCCATGATCACGCGGTTGGCGGACTGATACTCACGACGGCCGTAAGCATAGGTCATGGAAGCGGGGTGCATGGTGGGCACGCCGCCGGTCATGCAGGCAACGCCGAAGCCCCAGACGATCTCCATGGGGATGTTGCCGCCTTCGGGCATGAACATCAGCATGCAGACGGGCAGCAGCTCGCTCAGACCAAGGGCGATGGAGGCCTTGATGGTGCCGAACTTATCGTCGATCCAGCCGAACACATAGCTCATCAAGATGCCGACGATGGCGCCGACGGACAGCCAGGTGGTAGCCTGCAGCCACACGGTGGGAGCGGGCGAAGCGCCGGACAGGAACGCGGGGTCAAGGCTCATGAAGCGGGCCGCCATGGAGCTCATGCAGCAGTTGATGATGAACTGGAACGCGCCGTAGGACACGATGAGCAGCCAAGCGCGCTTCTCGGAGAGGATCTGCTTGACGGTCAGGTGGATCTCGTCAGCGCCTTCTTCGGACTTCGGAGCGGAATCCGCGCCGTCGGGGAACAGGCCGACTTCTTCAGGCGTATCGCGCAGGAAGAAGCGGGTGCAGATGGCGATGGCAACGAGAACGACGGTAACACCGACGTAGAACAGACGATAGTCGCCGTTCCAGGTGTTGGCGATGAGGTTGGTCATGCCGCCGACGCCGACAACGGAGAACAGCGGGGAGCCGAGGGTGACGATGCCGAGGACACGGCCACGGTATTTGATGAACCAGCTGGCGGCAAGCTGGAAGCCGGCCATCTGGAAGCACATGCAGCAGCAGCGCAGAACGAAGCTGGACAGGCTGAACAGCAGGAAGTTGCCTTCGCCGCCGTTGATGGCAAGGCCGTTCGCCGCAACGATGCCCACGCAGCCAAGGGCGCAGAGCATGATGCAGGGAATGAGGGTCTTGCGCACGCCGTGCTTCATGAACAGGGTGCCGTAGATGAACGTAAGAACGATGCAGGCGAACTCACCGACGGTGCGTCCGATCTGGATCTGAGAAGCAGTCCAACCGGAGAACGACGTGATGATGTTGTAGTGGTCGTTCTGCAGGCCGGAGTACATGAACATGAATACGATGCCGAGAATGTTGAACGCAATGGCGTACTTGGCAAATTTTTTGTTCTTGAGCATTACGCTTTCCTCCTAAATTATTTAGTGCAGTGGGAAATTATTTCTCTCAGTTGAGGGGATCGGTGTGGACTTCGTCCGGTTTCTTTTTCCCGAAGGAAAGCATAAGGATGGCGCCGACAGCCACGATGACGACCACGAGGATCAGGCACATGGAGGTCCAGTTGTAGCTGTTGGGATCATAGTCGGGGTTCATGACCGCAGCGGCTTCGGCAGCGGGTTCAGCGGAAGCTTCGCCGGAGGGTTCAGCAGACGCTTCGCCGGAGGGCTCGCCGGAAGCGGGAGGAGCAGCGGAAGCGGCAACGGCAGCGTAATCTTCCGCGGAAGCGGGGGCAATGCCGCCGCACACGGAGCAGACCTTCGTGCCGTAGCTGATGATGGAGCCGTCCTGACCGGTCACGGCGTCATTCTGATAGACGTACTGATGCGCGGGGGCGAGGATCACGTCCTGCTCCACGACGCCGCAGCGATTGCAGGTGCGGGTGACGCTGCCATCGTGCGCGCAGGTCGCTTCCACGACCACTTCGGTGAACTCATGGCCCAGCGCGGGAGTCTCGGTGCCCTTCACGGCGTAGGTGTCGCCGCAGTTGACGCACTGCTCCTGGGTGTAGCCGGCCTCGGTGCAGGTGGCAGCGACAACGCTCTGGACGTAGTTGTGGCCGGTAGCCGGCGTGACAACGGTCTGAACGGTCTTGCCGCAATCGAGGCAGACGAGTTCCTTTTCGCCCTTTTCTTCGCATCCGGCTTCCTTGACGATGACTTCCTCAAGACGCGCGTGGCTGCAAGTCGTATCCGCGGCGGGTTCCGCGGAGGCGGCGAAGGCAGCGGTGCTGAGGAGCAGCATGCAAGCCAGAACGAAAACGAGTAGCTTTTTCATCTCTGATTCTCCTTTACAAATTAGAAATGCATTATGCTGGTAGGAATTTTAACACATATGGCTCAAAGTAGCAAGACAAATTCATGTTACATTTTGGTTACTTTATCTGTCTTTGCCCAAAAAAGTCGGATAAAGTCCGGCTCAAACGCCCGTGGCCAGTCGCAGACTCAGCTCCATCATATCCGTAAAGCTCGTCTGGCGGGCCTCCGCGTCAAGAGACTCGCCTGTGACCACATGGTCGGACACGGTGCAGATGGCGAGCGCCTGCTTGCCGGCGCGCGCGGCGTTCATGTAAAGCGCGGCGGCCTCCATCTCGATGGCGAGCACGCCCATCTTGCCCCAGCGGGCAGAGGACCATTCGCGCGGCTCGAGATCGCTCATGTCGTTATAGAACACGTCGCTGGAAAGCAGATTGCCCACATGATAGCGCAGGCCCATCTCCTCCGCCAGTTCCACGGCGCGGCGCAGCAGCGAAAAGCTTGCGATGGGAGCGAATGTGCCCGGCAGGGAGAAGGTGTGGGCGTAGTTTGAGTTGGTGCAGGCACCCTCGCCAAACACGATGTCGCGCACATGGACATCCTTGCCGATGGCACCGGCGGAGCCGACGCGCAGGATATTCTCCACGCCGTAGATGTTGAACAGCTCGTAGCTGTAGATGCCGATGGATGGCATCCCCATGCCGCTGGCCATCACACTCACGGGTGTGCCGCGATAAAGGCCGGTATAGCCCTGCACGCCGCGCACGTTGTTTACGAGCCGCAGCTCCGTCATGAAGTTTTCCGCGATGAATTTCGAGCGCAGGGGGTCGCCGGGCATGAGCACGGTGGGGGCAAAATCGCCGGGCTTTGCGCCGATGTGCGGAGTGGGATAGTCTGGCATAGCTCATCGCTCCTTTCGTTTGCCATAAATTTTATTCTAAGCGCCGCTTGCAGTCATGTCAAATGAAAAAACGAGGCGATCTGTGAGAAAAATCGGCCTCGTTTTTATACATTATAATTACGGCGCAGGGATAGTGTGTTATTCCTTATGGCTGGGCATATCCCACGCGTGGTGGTCGGTGTGCAGCAGGTGGTGGGACTTCTCGCTCAAAGGCTTTCCCAGATACTGCGCGTACAGGCGCTGCACGTCCGGATTTTCGTGGCTGAAGCGCAGGGCGGATTTTTTATCCAGCCGCCAAAGCTCATCGCCGCGTTCGGCCGCCAGCTCCTTGCCGTCCTCGATGGGCTGACCGCCGCCGCCGGCGCATCCGCCGGGACAGGCCATGACCTCCACGAAGTCGTATTCGGCCTCGCCGGCTTTGATGGCCTCGATCAGCTTGCGGGTATTGGCCAGACCGCTCGTCACCGCCACGCGAACATCGCCCGCGCCGGGGATGGGGAACACGGCCTCCTTCCAGCCGTTCGTGCCGCGCACGGCGGTGAAGGCGTCGGGATCGGGATTTTCGCCCGTTACGAGATAGTACGCCGAGCGCAGCGCCGCGTCCATCACGCCGCCGGTCGCGCCGAAGATCACGGCCGCGCCGGTGCCACTGCCGAGCGGAGAGTCGAAATCCTCCTCCGGCAGCATGGCCGGACGGATACTCTTGGAGTGCAGCATACGGGCAAACTCGCGCGTGGTGATGACCACGTCCACATCCGGATCGCCGCAGCCGTCGTTCATGCTGGGCAGTTCGCACTCGGATTTTTTCGACGAACACGGCATCACGGAAACGCAGAAGATGCGGTGCGGGTCCACGCCGATGCGCTGGGCAAAGTAGCTTTTCGCCACGGCGCCGAACATCTGCTGCGGGCTTTTGGCCGAGGAGAGATTGTCCGTAAGCTCCGGATACTGGCCTTTGAGGAAGCGAACCCAGCCGGGGCAGCAGGAGGTGAACATCGGCCAGGGGTGTTCGTAGCGGTGCGTAAATCGCTCGACGAACTCACTGCCCTCCTCCATGATGGTCAGGTCGGCGGAGAAATTGGTGTCGAATACATAGTCAAAGCCAAGCTTGCGCAGCGCGGCGGCCATGCGGCGGGGGCTTGCGAACTCGCGGCTGACGCCGAAGCTCTCCGCCCAGGCGGCGCGCACGGCGGGCGCGACCTGCACGACGGTGATGATGTTTTTGTTGTCGATGGCTTCCAGCACGCGCTGGGTATCATCGCGGGCCTGAAGCGCGCCCACGGGGCAATGGGTGATGCACTGGCCGCAGTAGGTGCAGTCGGAATCGCGGATGGTGCGGTTGCCGGACACGTCCACGGTGGTGCGGCCGCCGGTGTTGGCCAGATCCCACACGCCAAGGCTCTGCACCTTGTCGCAAACCTGAATGCAGCGCATACATTTGATGCACTTCGATTTGTTTCGGATCAGCGGCGCGGTGCGATCCCATTCACTGGCATCGTAGCGCGTTTTATACGGCTGGTCGAGGATATTGAGGCTGTTGGCCATGCTTTGCAGCGAGCAGTTGCCGCTGCGCGGGCAGGTGGGGCACTGGCAGTCGTGCTGGCTGAGAATGAGCTGGAGATTGGTGCGGCGGGTGCGGCGGGCGCGCGTGGAATCGGTGTGGACGATCATGCCGTCGGACACCTGCGTGTTGCACGCGGCCATCAGCCGGTCATATCCCTCCACTTCCACCACGCACACGCGGCAGGCGCCGATCTCGTTGAGTTCCTTGAGATAGCACAGCGTGGGGATGGCGATGCCCACCTTGCGGGCAGCCTCCAGTATGGTCGTGCCTTCCGGCACGGTGGCGGCGCGGCCGTCGATGCTCAGCTTTACCATTTCTCTTCCCTCCCTCCGCGGAAGGCACCGTAGCCATAGTGGTCGCAGCGCAGGCAGCGGAACGTTTCGCTCAGCGCGCCCTGATCGGTCAGACCATGCTCGATGCAGTCGAAGTCGCACTTGCGCTCAAAGGCGGTGCGGAAGGTCGTATTGATGCGGCCCCACGCGGGCGTATTGTTGGCCGGAGCGTCCGGCACCTGAACGTCCACGGAGATCTTGTGGTCAAAGCCGAGGTATTGGTCGATGTTCGCGGCGGCCACCTTGCCTCCGGCGATGGCGCGGATGGCGGTGGCAGGGCCGGTGACACATTCGCCGCCGGCGAAGATCTTGCAGTCCGGAGCGATCACGCCGGTGGACGAGGCCACCAGCTTGCCGCGCTCGATGGCGAGGCCGCCTTCTTTCAAAATGCCGGTCTCAACGCGCTGGCCGACCGCCAGCACGAACACGTCCGCCTCGATGCGCTCCTGCGGAAGATCCGCGTCTTTCGGGATGGGACGGCCGGAATCGTCCAGCTTTGTGGCCATCTGCGGCCGCACCCACAGGGCCACGGCCTTGCCGTCATCATCGACCTCGATGCGGTCGGGCGCTTTCAGGCAAACAAGCTCCGCACCCTCGGCCAGCGCGCCCTCGATCTCGTCGGGCGCGGCGGTCATATCGATCTGGCGGCGGCGATAGACGCAGAACACGTTCCTCGCGCCGCAGCGGATGGCCGTTCGCGTGACATCCATGGCCACGTTGCCGCCGCCGATGATGCAAACGGTCTTGTCCTTGAGATCGGGATAATTCTCATCGCCGATGCCGCCGAGCAGCTTTACGGCGGAGATGACGCCCTCGGCGTCCTCGTTCGGCAGATGGGCACTCGAGTGCGCCTGCGCGCCCACGGCGACATACACCGCGTCGTTTTGCTCGGCCAGGTCGGTAAAGCTCATCTCGGTGCCGATGTTATAGTTGGTATGCACTTCGATGCCGGTGGACAAAATGGCGCGGATGTCCTCATCCAGCCGGTCGCGCGGGAAGCGATAGGCGGGAATACCGTAGCGCAGCATGCCACCGAGCTTCTTGTGGCGCTCGTAGATCGTGACCTGATGGCCCATCAGGCGCAGATAATACGCAGCGGACAGACCGCAGGGGCCGCCGCCGATGATGGCGACCTTTTTCCCCGTGTCGGGTCCCGGCGCGGGCACGGGCACCTCCCCCGCCTTGTCCACGGCGTAGCGTTTGAGACCGCGGATGTTCACGGCGTCGTCGATCATGTTGCGGCGGCAGTGCGTTTCGCACGGATGCTCGCAGATATAGCCGCAGGCCACGGGCATGGGATTGTCCTTGCGGATAAGCTTGACGGCGTCGGCATAGCGGCCCTTGCGCACAAGGGAGATGTATCCCGGCACGTCCACACTGGCCGGACAAAGCGTCACACAGGGCACCGGCGCGGAGAACGAGCCGAGGCAGCGGTGCTTGTCGATGTGCTCGACAAAATCATCGCGGTTGTTTTCGAGGTTTGAAAGCACCATCTGAGCCGGTTCATAGCCGATGGCGCAGTCCGCGCTTTCCAAAATGGCATAGGCGGTCTCGCGAATAAGATCGACGGTGTTGGGCGTGGCGTTTCCGTCCAGCACGTCGGTCAAAAGGCGTTTGAGCTGGTTCAGACCCACGCGGCAGGGCACGCATTTGCCGCACGATTGGGTCAGGCACATGGTTATGAAGCTGAGCGTCAGGTCAACAGGGCAAATGCCCGGAGGGCTCGCGGCGAGCCGCCGCGCCATGTCGCTGTAGATGCGCTCGGCATCTTTCTGGGTCTTGCCGAAGCTTTTCAGATCAAGCCGGCTCATGGGATCGTCACCTGCACTTTCTGTTACTCGTTTCGCAAAGCGGCGCCGTGCGCCGCGCTATAACTATATATTATAAGTCTAATCGGCGGATTTTGATTTGTAAAGTATAATTATCAAATTAACGATGAATCATAAAAATCCACGCCATAACACAAGGTTATGCCTGCAAAAGCCAAAAAAGAAGCGAACCGGACAGGCGGATTGCCGTCCGATTCGCGGAAAATTTTATCAGTCGTCGTAGCCGTTGGGATTGTTTTTCTGCCAGTTCCAACTGTCGCGGCACATCTCGTCGATGCCGAGCGTGGCCTTCCAGCCAAGCAGACGTTCGGCTTTGCCGGGATCGGCCCAGCATTCGGCGATGTCGCCGCCGCGCCGGGGGGCGATGACATACGGAACCGGAATACCATTGACGCGTGAGAACGCCTCCACCAGCTGCAGAACGCTGCTGCCGTGGCCCGTGCCGAGATTGAAGACCTCCGTGCCGGTATGGGCCGTGGCCCAATCGAGCGCCGCCACATGGCCGCGTGCCAGATCGACCACATGGATGTAGTCGCGCACGCCGGTGCCATCGGGCGTGGGATAGTCGTTTCCGAACACGCTCAGATGCTCCCGCTTCCCCACGGCCACCTGGCTGATGAAGGGCATGAGATTGTTGGGGATGCCATTCGGCGCCTCGCCGATGAGACCGGAGGGATGCGCGCCGACGGGGTTGAAATACCGCAGCAAAACGGCGGAAGCGGTGCCGTCCGTCGCCGTCCAGTCGCGCAGGATCTGCTCGATCATAAGCTTGGTCCAGCCATAGGGGTTCGAGCAGGGGCCGACGGTGCTGTCCTCCGTGAGCGGGAGGGATTCGGGCGTGCCGTAAACCGTGGCGGAGGAGGAGAAAATGATGCGGCGGCAGCCGGCCTTGTCCATGGCCTGCAAAAGCGCCAAGGTTGACATGATGTTGTTGCGGTAGTACTTCAGCGGCTGCTGCACGGACTCGCCCACGGCCTTGAAGCCCGCGAAGTGCATCACGGCGTCGATCCGGTTTTCGCTAAAGATGCGGTCAAGCGCGGCCTGCTCGCAGATATCCGCCTGATAAAAGCGAACGGTTTTGCCGCTGATGGACTGCAAGCGGTCAACGGCCTTTCGGCTGGAGTTGGACAGATCGTCCACGATCACGGCCTCGTGGCCCGCGGCCAGAAGCTCCACGGCACTGTGCGAGCCGATATAGCCCGCGCCGCCGGTCAATAAAACGGTCATGCGATGTTCCGCCTTTCCGATGGATTTTTCACCCTTATAATAGTACAAACGCACGCCGATTGCAAGCGTGGATGGTGCGATGAAAAAGTGGGAAAATTTTATCGATTTAGCTTTACAAATATCGCGCGCAACATTATTATAAATGCGTCAAGGAAAACACAAACAGAAAGGAAAGGTAGATCCATGAAACAAAGCGGAAAGATCCTGTCGCTCGTTCTGGCGCTGTGCCTTGTGTGCAGTTTGTCCATTGGCGCATTTGCCGCCAGCGGCGAGCCCAGCGGCGAAGCCTTCGCCCAGGTGGACGATACCCACTGGGCCGGAAGCCATGTGACCATCACGGGCGTTGAGTATGACGAGGCGTACGCCGATCAGGACGGCAAGCGCTATGTCGATTCCACGCTCTTCGGCGGCGTGTCGAAGATCGTCTATGACGGCGGCGAGATCGCCGTGGACGCGGAAAAATACACCGCCGTTCTCACGGTCGACGGCGTGCAGAAGGACCTTTATAACATCTCCGAGCCCACCGGGTTTGCGGGCGATGTGGTCATCACGCTGGCCGAGCTTGGCGACACGCAGACCAACGCCGGTGCGCCCTTCGGCGCGGATAAGGCCAATGCGCTGTTTGGCCCGTTCCACTACACGCCCGCGGTGTATATCTCCGCCGGTGCGTATGACGCGGCCAAGTCCGTCACGGCGGCGCAGCTTGCCGGCGACATCAGCGACACCGAGACCAACGGTCTTGTCTCCCGCAGCGAGGGCGATTACTTCTCCGCCATGTACATCACGGATTCCGACTATACCGTCAACGATGCGGACATCACCCTCACCGGTAAGGGCGGCGACGACTTCAACGGCTGGGGCGCGGGCATCGTGGTGCTCGGCGATTCCAACGTGGATATCAACCGCTCCTACATCTACGGCACGGGCGTTCTGCGCTCCGGTCTGTTTACCAGCGGCAACGCGCAGGTATCGGTGAACGACTCCGTCATCGTCACGGAAAATGAGGACGGCTACGAAAGCTACAACACCGAGGATAACTATGCCGTTCCCATGATGCAGCAGTGCCCGTTTGCCATGGGCATCGAGGGCAACATCCGCGCAACGCTCGCCTGCGGCGCCGGCTGCAACGTGTTCACAAACTCCCTCGTGGCCTCCAACGGCTGGGCCGTTCTGTCCACGGACTCCGGCCGCGCCGGTGCCACCGCGCTCGTGGCCAACTCCATGGTGGCCGTGCTGGGCGAAGTGTCCGACTCCTCCGACGAGATGGACGAATACGACTTCACCTATGACGTAAACGGCAAGACCTGGTATGTCGACGTCGGCCGTTACGGCGAGGAAAGCGGCTACATTGCCTACGCCGACTCCGGCGTTCTCGACTATGCCTACGGCTCCGCGTGGTACAGCCCCGATTATCTCGGCATCATCACCTCCGGCACGCTCACCATGGCGGACGACTGCTACGGCTGGTCTGACCGCATCGGCTTCATGCTGCACGCCGGCGGCGGCACCTCCGGCACCGGCACGCTCAACGTGTCCGATTCCAGCTTCAACATCCGCAACATCTTCGCCGTCAGCCAGTCGGCGGGCACCTACACCTCCAACATCGCGCTGACCAATGTGGACATCGCGCTGGCAAACGAAGGCAGCGACATCCTGTTCCTGCAGTGCGACACCGATGACCACTCCTCCTCGCCCGGCGACACGTCCAACACCCTCACGGACATCACCCGCGAGCAGTACAACGCGCTCGAGCCCACCGTGCTGGAGTCCTCCGGCGAGCCCGTGGCCAGCACGCTCGTGATCACCGATTCCCATGTTCAGGGCCATGTTTACAACACCGCCACCGGCGGCGCGGCCATCGACCTGACGCTCGATAACTCCGAGCTCGACGGCGAGATCTCCTCCGCCTGGTCGCACCATGTGGACGCCGAGGGCAACAGCCTTGACGAGACCGAGTTTGTTTGCGACTACTTCACCGGCACGCCCGACGGCTCCAGCGGTACCTGGGACAGCAGCATGTATCTGCGCCTTGCCTGCGAGGCCGCCGAGACCCGCTGCAACCCCATCCATGTCACCATGAAAAACGGCGCGATCTGGATGGTCACCGGCACGAACTATCTTGCCAGTCTGACCATTGACGAGACCTCCTCGATCAAGGGCATGGGCCTTAAAATGACCGTCAACGGCAAGGAAACCGCCATCGAGCCGGGCACCTATGAGGGCGAAGTCGTTCTCACGGCCGGCGAAGCGCCCAGCCGCGGCGAGGGCGGCCCCGAGCTGAAGGCCCCCGCTCTGGGCGAGGCCGCCGAGATCGAAGTGGACTCCGCCGAGGCATTCCGCGTGGATTTGGAACTCAGCCCCTTCAATGTCGCCGTGGGCGACGGCATGGTGCTGGAGTTCAGCAGCGTGCAGTATTCCATCGGCGATGGTGCGATCTCCCTGCTCATCCCCGATACCGCCAAGCAGATCGACTGCGTCATCACCGATGGCGAGTGGATCATGGAAGGCTCCGACTTTGTCGATGACGCCATCATCGCCGAGGCCAAGGCCATGTATGAGGCTAACGGCGGCGCGGCTGCGGCCGGCGGCGCTTCCGGCGAGGCCGCTGCCTCCGGCGGCAACTGGGATGCCTGGATCGAGTATCTCAAGGGTCTGATCGACCAGAACATCTCCGATATCGCCGATCAGGTCGAATCGGAGCTTGATGCCGCGCAGGAATCCGACTACACCGGCATGACGGACGGCACCGTTTTCGGCGTGTTCGCGTTCATGTATAACGCCACGCCGTATGAGGAGTTCGTCGGCTGACACAACTTCAAACACAGTCACCCGCGGTCATTGACCGCGGGTGATTTTTTCGCTCAGATCCCATGGATAAACGCCCCCATCCCAAGCTTTTCATCGGAGGGATGCATGGGCACGGCAGCCCTTCACGCCTGACGCCCGTTGCCGTCCCGCCATATGGCAAAACCCGTGCAGTCGATTGAACTGCACGGGCCTTTTGATCGATATATCAGAGAAGAACCTTGGACAAAAATTCGCGGCTGCGGTCGCTTTTGGGGTTTTCGAAAAAGGCGTTCGGGTCGTTTTCCTCGATGATCTTGCCGCTTTCCATGAAGAGGATGCGGTCGGCAACTTCCTTGGCAAAGCCCATCTCATGCGTCACGACCACCATGGTCATGCCCTCGGCGGCCAGTTCCTTCATAACGTCGAGCACTTCGCCGATCATCTCGGGGTCGAGCGCACTGGTGGGCTCGTCAAAGAGCATCAGCTCCGGCTCCATCATCAGCGCCCGCACGATGGCCACACGCTGCTTCTGCCCGCCGGACAGGCGCACGGGATATTCGCCCGCGCGGTCTTCCAGGCCCACGCGTGCAAGCAGCGCCAGTGCCTTTTTCTCGGCCTCATCCTTCGGCATTTTCTTCACCTGTATGGGCGCAAGGGTGAGGTTTTCCAAAATGGTCTTGTGGGGGAAAAGATTGAAATGCTGGAACACCATGCCCATCTTCTGGCGGTGGAGGTTGATGTCCACCTTCTTGGCGGTGATCTCCACATCGTCCACAAAGATACGACCGGCGGTGGGCACCTCCAGCAGATTCAGGCAGCGCAGCATGGTGCTTTTGCCGGAGCCGGACGGCCCGAGGATCACGACAACCTCGCCCTGATGCACCTCCAGCGACACATCGTCGAGCGCGTGCAGCGCGCCGTTATTATAAAACTTGCTCACGTTTTCCACGCGAATGATGCTGTTACCGGATGTCGCCACGGCGCATTCTCCTTTCGAAATGTTCAATGATCTTGCTGGTCGGGAAGGTCAGGCAGAAATACAGCGCCGTCGCAATGACCAGCGGTTCGGCGATGGAGAACGTGGCGCCCTTGACCGAGGCCACGGCGGACATGATGTCCTGCACGCCGATGGTGTAGCAGATGGACGACTCCTTGATGATGGTGACGAACTCGTTGGCGATGGCAGGCAGGATGTTCTTCACCGCCTGCGGCAGCACCACCAGGCGCATCGTCTGCCACCCGGTCATGCCAAGGCTGCGCGCCGCCTCCGTCTGGCCGCCGTCGATGGACTGGATGCCCGCGCGGATGATCTCGGACAGATACGCGCCGGAGTTGAGCGCCAGCGCCACAACGCCCGGGAAGAAGCGGTCAAAGCGGATGAAGCCGAACATCTTAAAGCCCGGCAGCACCTTCACGCCGTTGAACACAACGTAGTAGATGATGAAAAGCTGAACCAGCATAGGCGTGGCGCGGAAGATCTCCACATAGATGCTCGCAAAGATGTTGAGCACCTTCACCTTCCCCAAACGGCACAGCGCCAGCAGCAGCGCCAGAATGAAGCCGAACACGACCGTGAGCGCCGAAAGCGACACCGTGCAAACCGCGCCCTGCCAGAACAGGGTCATATATTGAAAGGTTTTTTCAAAACCGGATACGGACAGCATAGGCAATTTTCCTTTCGTAAAATAGGCAAAGTCCTCCCCGTTATGCGGGGAGGAATCTTTGCGATCGATCCAGGCGACTTAGCCCTCGAAGTCCTCCAGCAGGCCTTCGTAGACATTGCCCTCGGCCTTGGCGTTGGCTTCGGCCACGAAGGAATCCATGGAGCCGTCCGCCAGCGCGGCGGCGATGGCTTCGTTCACACCGGCGAGCAGCGCCTCGTTGCCCTTGACAACGCCAACGGCGGAGCCTTCCACATCATAGGGCACATCGAAGGCCACGAACAGCTCGGGGTAGTTCTTGGCATAGCTCTCGGCCACGACGGTCTCGATGAACGCGCCGTCGAGCTTGCCGCCGACGAGCTCAGCAATGATATCGGTGACCTTGGTCAGCGCGATGACGTCGGCATCGGGGGTGTTCTCCATGGCCAGATCGTACTGGATGGAGCCGTTCTGCGCGCCGATGGAGTACTCGGGCTTGTTGGCATCTTCCAGCGCGGTGAACTGGTCGGCATTGGCGGTGGTGCACACGAAGCTCTGGCCGCCTTCGTAGTAGATGTCGGAGAAGTCCATGGCATCCTCACGCTCGGGATCGGGGGACAGACCGGCCATGCCGAGGTCAACGGAGCCGGCGGCCAGCTCGGCGAGAACGCCGTCAAAGTCCATGGGGATGACCTCAAGCTCAAGGCCAAGGTAATCGGCGATGTACTGCGCGAGCGCGGGATCGAAGCCGGCCAGCACGGGGTCGCCGTTTTCGTCGATGGCGTAGAACTCATAGGGAGCAAAGTCGGGGCTGGTGGCCACGGTCAGCTTACCTTCCACCACGGTGGTGAGTTCGGCAGCCTCTTCGGTCTCGGTGACTTCTTCGGTCTCAGCGGCCTCGGTCGTCTCTTCGACCGGCGTCGCGGTCTCTTCGGTCTCGGGTTCGGCGACGGTTTCTTCGGTAGTGCCGCAGCCGGCGCACAGGGCCAGCATCATGATCGCGGCAAGCAGCAGAGCGATGATCTTTTTCATTGTTTTTGGTTCTCCTTCAAAATCGTTTGTTTTTTTGTTTATGGCTGAATTATATTCGCAAAAAAGTGAATAAACAACCCTTTATGCAGTATATTGTGAATATTTTTGAGTTTTGTTGAAAAAATATAAAGGGCGTTCCCCATTGGGAACGCCCTTGTGCATTTTGACTAGAAAAGCCGCTCGGCGATGTGCGGATCGGCCGGTCTTGGCGTGCTTTCCGGCTTTTTACGCCCGCAGGCGAAGCCGGTCGCGGCAAGCTTCAGCATTTTTTTCAGCGTGTATTTGCTCTCGCCCGCCTCGCGCGGCGCGCGGTCATACACCACCTTTTCAAGCGGCAGATCCAGCCGCGTGGCAAGGCCGCGCAAAAACGGGTCCTCCCCATGATAAAGCGCGAGCCGGTCGAGCGCCTCACGGTCCATCAGCCGGAAATCCGCATGGTCGAACACCAGGCGCGCGCCAAACAGATTCATCAGCGCGTAGTACGCACGCGCGGTGAATCTCTTTAAAAATGTATCCGTGGCCCGGCTGTTGCGCACGCCGCACACGATATGCGCACCATTTAAATACTTATCCACCATCTCGTCGATGGCGTGGATGTCATCCTGCAGGTCGCAGTCGATGGTGATGGCCACATCCGCCCGCTCGCGCGCTTCCATCAGACCCGCCATCGCGGCGTTCTGGTGGCCGCGGTTGGGGCTGAGCGACAGACCGGCGAAATGTGCATCGCCCTCATGCAGCGATTTTATCAGCTCCCATGTGCCGTCCGACGAGCCGTCGTTTACCAGCAAAACGCGGCTTTGCGGGTCGATCTTGCCGCGTTCGATCAGCTCTTGGAGCTTTTTGAGGAATACAGGCGCGGTCTGCGGCAGGCAATCGACCTCGTTGTAGCACGGCACAACGATATATAAAATGTTCACGAAATCACCTCCCGTACATTATAGTGATTCAAATTAAGGAAAACAAGGCGTTTTTCTTAATTTTTCGCTTGATTTACCGGTGAAATAGGATATAATAGAAGAAAAGTGGGAAGCAGAGGATTTTTGACTGTTTATGTTTGATATTGTTTTGTTTGAACCGGAGATTCCACAGAACACCGGCGCCATCGCGAGGACTTGTGCGGCAACCGGCGCCCGTTTGCATCTGATAAAACCGCTGGGCTTTGACATCTCGGACGCGGCGGTCAAACGCGCGGGCCTTGACTACTGGCATCTGGTGGATGTGTCGGTGTATGAAAACATCGACGAGTATTTTGCCAAAAACGGCGACGCGAATTTGTGGCTTTTGACGACCAAAGCCCCGCACAGCTATGCCGAGGCCAGCTTTGGCGAGAATACCGCGCTGCTGTTCGGCAAGGAGACGGCCGGTCTGCCGGAGGAATTGCGGCAAAAATATTATGACCGCTGCGTGCGCATCCCCATGAAACCGCAGGCGCGCAGTTTGAATTTGGCGAACTCGGTCGGGATCGTGCTGTTTGAGGCTCTGCGCCAAAACGGCTTCCCCGGCCTTATGGATCAAGGAATCATGAGCTTACAGGAGGTAGGGCTATGAACTATAACAAGAAAAACGTGACCGATGTGCAGGTGCAGGGCAAGAAAGTGCTGCTGCGCTGCGACTTCAACGTACCCCAGGACAAAACCACCCGCGCCATCACGGACGACAAGCGCATCCGCGCGGCGCTGCCCACCATCGAGTATCTGCTCGATAACGGCGCGGCCGTGATCGCGTGCAGCCATCTGGGCAAGCCCAAGGGCACCGTGAAGCCCGAGCTCACGCTGGCGCCCGTGGCCGAGCGGCTGAGCGAACTGCTTGGAAAACCCGTGACCTTCGCGGCCGACACCATCGGCCCCGATGCCAAGGCCAAGGCCGCCGCGCTCAAGGGCGGCGAGATCCTGCTGCTGGAAAACCTGCGCTTTGACCCGCGCGAGGAGAAAAACGACCCCGCCTTTGCCAAGGAACTGGCCGACATGGCGGAGCTTTATGTTTCCGATGCGTTCGGCACCGTCCACCGCGCCCACGCGTCCACCGCAGGCGTGGCGGCGTATCTGCCCGCCGTTTCCGGCTTTTTGATCGGAAAGGAGCTGGACATCATGGGCAAGGCGCTGGCCGATCCCGCGCGGCCGTTCGTGGCCATTCTGGGCGGCGCGAAGGTATCCGACAAGATCGGCGTGATCGACAATCTGCTTGACAAGGCCGACACCATCATCATCGGCGGCGGCATGGCCTATACCTTCATCAAGGCCATGGGCCACAGCGTTGGCACGAGCCTTTTGGAAGAGGACAAGGTCGAGTATGCCGCGCAGATGATGAAAAAAGCTTCCGAGCGCGGCGTGATGCTGGTGCTGCCGGTCGATACCGTGGTGGCTGACCGCTTCGCGGCCGATGCCGAGGCCAAAACCGTGGACGTCAAGGACATTCCGGACGGCTGGATGGGCCTTGACATCGGGCCGGAGTCCGTTCGCCTGTTCTCGGCGGCCATCCAGTCCGCGGGCACCGTGGTTTGGAACGGGCCGATGGGCGTGTTCGAATTCGACCGCTTTGCCGAGGGCACGCGCGCCGTGGCGAAGGCCGTGGCCGGTTCCGGTGCCGTGAGCATCGTGGGCGGCGGCGACAGTGCGGCGGCCGTGGAACAGCTTGGCTTTGCCGACAAGATCACCCACATCTCCACCGGTGGCGGCGCTTCGCTGGAGTTCCTTGAAGGCAAGGAGCTTCCGGGCGTGGCGTGCCTGGCGGATAAATAAAGAGGTATCGATATGGACAGACGCTATCGTAAAACCATCATCGCCGGCAACTGGAAGATGAACAAGCTGGCCTCGGATGTGAAAGCCTTCGCCGACGAACTCAAGCCCCTTCTGCCCGCCGAGCGCGGCGTGGAAACGGCGCTGTGTGTTCCTTTCCCTTTCCTGCCCGCGATGGCAAAGGCGTTCAAGGGCAGCCGCGTGGCCTTCGGCGCGCAGGATGTGTCCGAGCATGAGTCCGGCGCATACACCGGCGAAGTATCGGCCTCCATGCTAGCCGATCTCGGCGCGAAATACTGCATCGTTGGCCACTCCGAGCGCCGCGCCTATATGCACGAGACCGACACCCAGATAAACGCAAAACTCATCGCCGCGCTGGATAAGGGGCTCAGCCCCATCGTTTGCGTGGGTGAATCGCTTGAGCAGCGCGAAAAGGGCCTGACGATGGAATTCGTTTCCTATCAGCTCAAGGCCGCGCTGCATGGCGTGGCGGAGGATGCGCTGCGCCGCGTGGTCGTGGCCTACGAGCCCATCTGGGCCATCGGTACCGGCCGCACCGCCACCGCCGAACAGGCCGAGGAGGTCTGCCGCCAGCTTCGCTCCGTGGTGCGTGAGCTGTACGGCGCGCGCAAGGCCAGAGCCGTTTCCATCCTCTACGGCGGCAGCATGAACCCGAAAAACGCCGCAGAACTTCTGGCTCAGCCGGATATCGACGGCGGTCTGATCGGCGGCGCGAGCCTGAAACCGGCGGACTTCGCCGCCATTGCTGAGGCCGCCTGCCATGAATAAGCCCACCGTACTTCTCATTCTCGACGGTCTCGGCATCGCCCCGGCCGGCGCCCACAATGCCGTGACCTGCGCGGCCACGCCAAATCTGGACGCGCTGTTTGCCCGCTTCCCGCACACGCAGCTTTCCGCCAGCGGCGAGGACGTGGGTCTGCCCGCCGGACAGATCGGAAACTCCGAAGTCGGCCACACCAACATCGGCGCCGGTCGCGTGGTATATCAGGACCTGCCGCGCATCAGCCGCGCCGTGGCGGACGGCAGCTTCTTTGAAAATCCGGTCTACTGCGCCGCGATGGACGAGGCTGCCCGATCCGGCCGCAGCGTCCACATCCTCGGCCTTTTGTCCGACGGCGGCGTTCACAGCCACATTACCCACATCTTCGCGCTCATTGAGCTGGCCAAGCGCCGCGGCGTGAAAAACTGCTACGTCCACGCCTTTTTGGACGGACGCGACGTTGGCCCCAGCACCGGCGCGGGCTATGTGAAAGCGCTTTTGGACCAGTGCGACTCGCTCGGCTACGGCACTCTTGCCACGCTTCAGGGCCGCTTTTGGGGCATGGATCGCGACAAGCGCTGGGAACGCCTTGAAAAAGGCTACCGCGCCCTCGTTTGCGGCGAGGGCATTGCCGATCCCGACGCCGTTCACGCCATGGAGGCAAGCTATGCCGCCGGTGTGACGGACGAGTTCGTGGAGCCCGTGATCTGTGCGCCGGAAGGCTGCATCCGGTCCGGCGACAGCGTGATCTTCGCCAATTTCCGTCCCGACCGCGCGCGGGAGATGACCTGGGCGCTGACGAAAGCGGATTTCGACGGCTTTGCCCGCCCGAAGGGCTTTTTCCCGTTGCATTACGTCTGCACCACGCAGTACGACGAGGCCATGACCGAGCTGCCCATCGCCTTCCCGCCGGAAACGGTGGAGATGACACTGGGCGACTACATCAGCGCGCAGGGCCTGCGGCAGCTTCGCATCGCGGAAACGGAAAAATACGCCCATGTCACCTTCTTCTTCAACGGCGGCGTGGAGCGCCAGACCGAGGGCGAGGACCGCATTCTCGTTCCCTCGCCGAAAACCGTTCCCACCTATGACCTCATCCCCGAGATGAGCGCCCGCGAGGTCACGGACAAGGCCTGCGCCGCCATCGAATCGGGCGACTACGCCATGGTCATCATGAATCTGGCCAACTGCGACATGGTAGGCCACACCGGCGTGATGGACGCGGCTGTGAAGGCCGTGGAGGTCGTGGACGAATGTGTTGGCCGCGTATTCCAGTCCGTGGAGAAAATGCATGGCGTTCTGTTCGTCACCGCCGACCACGGTAACGCCGACTGTATGCAGTCGCCCGACGGCGAACCGCACACCGCCCATACCACCAATCCCGTGCCCTTCCTCGTTTGCGGACTGGGCGACGTGGCGCTGAGACCCGGCCGTCTGGCCGACATCGCGCCCACGCTGCTGCACGCGATGGGACTGGCAAAGCCCGCGGAAATGACGGGCCTTGATCTGATCGAAGAATAATAAATACATTCAGGAGGAACAACATGAAAGATTACTTCACCATAGCCGACGTTTCGGCGCGCGAGATCCTCGATTCGCGCGGCAACCCCACCGTGGAGGTCGAAGTCGCCCTCGAGGACGGCACCATCGGCCGCGCGGCCGTTCCCTCCGGCGCTTCCACCGGCGCCCACGAAGCCTGCGAGCTGCGCGACGGCGAGGCCGATCGTTACCTCGGCAAGGGCGTTCGCAAGGCCGTTGAAAATGTCAACACCGAGATCGACGAGTGCCTGATGGGCCTGAACGTTCTCGACCAGCCCTCCATCGACGAGCTGCTCATCGAGCTCGACGGCACGCCCAACAAGACCCGCCTTGGCGCCAACGCCATGCTGGGCACCAGTCTGGCCTGCGCGCGCGCGGCGGCGAACGCCGTGGGTCTGCCGCTGTATCAGTATGTCGGCGGCTGCAACGCCAAGACCCTGCCCGTGCCCATGATGAACGTGCTAAACGGCGGCGCCCATGCCACCGGCTCGAACGTGGACATTCAGGAATTCATGATCATGCCCGTGGGCGCGCCGAACTTTGCCGAGTGCGTGCGCTGGTGCTCCGAAGTGTTCCACACGCTGAAAAAGGTCGTTCCCGCCTCCGGCGTGGGCGATGAGGGCGGCTATGCCCCGAACCTCGCCTCCGACGAGGACGCGCTCAAGGCGCTGGTGGAGGCCATTGAAAAGGCCGGCTACCGCCCCGGCGAGGACTTCATGATCGCCATCGATACCGCCTGCGCCGACTGGTACAATCCCGAGGATGGCCTGTATCATCTGCCCAAGCGCGGCATCACCATGAGCTCGGCCGACATGGTGGATATGTACAAGGGCTTCTGCGACCGCTACCCCATCATCTCCATCGAAGACGGTCTCGGCGAGGACGACTGGGACGGCTGGAAGCTGCTCAAGGACGCGCTGGGCAACCGCGTGCAGCTCGTGGGCGACGACCTGTTCGTCACGAACGTCGAGCGCATCAAGAAGGGCATCGAGCTTGACTGCGCCAACGCCGTTCTCATCAAGCTCAACCAGATCGGCACTCTCACCGAAACGCTGGACGCCATCCAGACCGCCCACCGCGCCGGCTGGACCGCCGTCATCTCCCACCGCTCCGGCGAGACCGAGGACACCACCATCGCCGATCTGACCGTGGCCGTGAACGCCGGCCAGATCAAAACCGGCGCCCCCAGCCGCACCGACCGCGTGGCGAAGTATAACCAACTTCTCCGCATCGAGGACGAACTGTTCGACGTGCCGCGCTATCTCGGCAAGGACGCCTTCTTCTCCATCGGCAAATAAGCCTTTGAATACCGCACCGCAGGGGATGCTTTTCCCCTGCGGTTTTTGCTTGACATCCCGCGCGCAAGTGCTATATTGTAAACGAAAAAACGAGGATGGGAGGGCCGTTATGCAAACATCGTATCTTCTGCTCATCGCGCTGGTGCTGCTGGTCATCGCGCTTGCGGCCAATCATCGCCGCCGGGCGGCGATCATCCGACACATTCAGAACAAAAAGACAAAGAAGGAGCAAAATCAAATGAAAGAGCTGGCGGAATCGTTCATCGGCAAGGAATGCCTCGTTTACACCATGATGGGCTCCGAGGGCATCGTGAAGGGCACGCTGGAGGCCGTGACGGACGGCGCGCTGCTCATGGTGTGTGAGAACAACCGCGAGGCCATCAATCTGGAATACGTTGTTCGCATCCGCGATTGGCCGCGCAACGCCAAGGGCAAGCTGAAAACCGTCTTTTAAAAACGCAATACCAAACCTGCATAAAAATGGTGTCTCCGGGGCAATACTAAGCTCGGAAACACCATTTTTTTGGAGGTACGCACAATGAAATTCAAGGGTTCCGGCAAAAACCGGTCCCAAAGGGGCAAGGACTTCTACATAGTCCTCGCCCTGTGCGCGGCGGTTCTGGGCACTTCCGGCTGGATCGCCATCCAGGGCGCGGGGACTGATGTAGAAACGCAGGAAACGGCGGACGCCTATGTCCGCGAATACAGCAGCGCAGACGAGCCGGTCGCTGAGCCGGTCGAGCCCGAGGCGCTGCCCGTCATGGCCGAAAGCGAGCCGGTGCAAACGGAGGCGGCAAACAAGCCCGTGAGCTATATCCCGCCCGTGGAGGGCGGCGTGCAGCGGCCCTACAGCGTGGAAACGCTGCTGTATGACGCCACGATGCACGACTGGCGCACCCATGCCGGTGTGGATTACGCCTGCGCGGACGGCACGGCGGTCGTGGCCGCGGCGGACGGCACCGTGGTATCCGTGGCGGATGACGCACTGCTCGGCACCACCGTCACGCTCGCGCACGCCGACGGGATGCAGACGGTCTATTCCAATCTCGCCCCCGGCGCGCACGTTCTGGCCGGCGAAGAGGTCACGCAGGGCCAGATCATCGGCACCGTCGGCTCCACGGCGCTTTCTGAGGCCAGCGAGGCAACGCATCTGCACTTCGCCATGCAGCGCGAGGGCCTCACTCTTGACCCCGGCGACTATATTGCATGACAAAAGGGAGAGGGCAAACGCCCTCTCCCCTTTTCATTTTCTTTGCGCTTATTTCACCAGAATGACCACGCCGGTGTAGTCGCCCGCGTCGAGGGAATCGACCTGCGTGCCGGTGGTGTAGTCGTAGAACAGATCTTCGTTGTCCATCTCGCAGTCAACATAGATCTCCAGCTCGTGGCCGGCGGGAGCCTCGATCTCGGCGCCCTTTTCCAGCGACAGGCTGTACAGACTGGAATCGTTCGCGACCGTCCAGACGGAGTCGGAATCCATGCTCATGCGCACGCCCCAAACCGTTTCATAGCTGTCGTTGTAGCAAAGGGCGGACTGGATGGCCTCCTTGGAGTGGCCGAGCGTCTCGTCCTCATCGGTCCATTCGGCCTCGATCAGCTCGGAGATGTTATTCTCCCACGAAGCGCGCGTGCCGGAAACGACCGCGCCGCAAAGCTCGGCGTTTTCAAGGGCCAGCACCATCTTGCGCTGATAGTCCTCGTGCAGGATGTCGCCCGTGAGCGCCATGTTGCGGATGGCCACGTTCTGGCCGTAATACTCCGTGCCGTCGGGCACGCGGATGCCGTTGGCCATGTCGTCATAGCCGATGACGGTGTGGATGGCGCGGTTGTTGGCGGAATAGACCAGGCAGTCATCGAGCGTCAGATCGACGTTTTCACTGCGCGCGCAGATGGCCGAGCCGTGGATGTAAGTGAGGAAATAGTGCGCCGCGCCGATGGCCGCGTCGTCCTTGTAGTTATAGATATCCATCGTGTCGATATAGGGCTCGCCGTCGCGGTCAAGCACGGCCACGGTGTCGAAGATGGTGTGCCTGGCATCGAGGATGCCAACGGTGGACGCGCCGGAGATGTCCGCCTGCATCGTGATGGCATTGGTGCGGCCGCCGATGTAGCTCCAGCCGTTATACAGCGTGCCGCCGCGCAGCTCGCGCCCATCCAGACGCGCCAGCGCCGCCTCCGGCGCATCGGCCAGAGAGCCGGTATAGATGCGGCCGGCCGAGCACAAGATCGCGCCGTACTGGGCGGAGCCGGCGTAGGAGCCGTAGAACCAGCAGTTGTTTTCCTGGCCGGCAGTCGCGCCGAGGGAATACATACTATAGCCGCCGTAGACATTTTCGCTGTAGCAGTCCACGATGTAAACATTCGAGCCGTAGCAGCCGTCCAGCGAATACACGCCCCAGTCGGAGCTGATGAGATCGCTGTTGTAGAAGTAGACATTGCCGCTCGATTCCGTGAGCACCGGACGGGAGCTTGCGTACATGCAGATGATGCCGGGCGCGGAGGAATCCGTGCCGTTGGAGCCGGTGGCGATGATGGTGGAGTCGTGGATGACCGCCTCCTCGACCGCCGTGGTCAGATGCAGGGCGCTGCGGCCATAGCCATCGGTGGAAATGTAAACATGGTCAAAGAGCATATTGGGCATATCGGCATAGATACCGGCGCCCTCCGCGCCCTCCTTGGCGTTCTTATCGTCGCGCATTTCGCTGCTGCCGGTGGCGTTTGGCTCATTGCGGTCTTCCGCGCCGAGCACGAACACGCTGTTATACGCCTTGCCGTCCACCTCATAGGGGGTATCGGTGCCGCCGACGGTGAAAACGTCCTCATCCTCGCCGGAAAGGACCGCGCCGAAGTGGCCGAAGCTCTCCGTGCCGTCCCAATCGCCGATCTCGTCGTAGCGGACATCCGCGCCGGAAACGGCGTTTTCGCTCACATCCGCTGCGCTCACAGCGCTTTTATCCTGCGCCGCCGCACCGGCCACGATGGAGATCGCGGCAAAGTTCGCCATATCCTCCACGTTCTGCGCCAGCGAGCTTGTAGGCGCGGGACGGAAGCCGGCCTCGCCCGAGGACGCAAGCGCGCCGCAGCCAAGACCCATCAGCATGGCCGCCGCAAGGAACAGCCCCAGCAATTTGTGCATTTTCTTCATACGGATCCCTTCCTGTTCTTATTTTTTGGTAAAAATATTATAAAGCACCACGTTGAATTTGTAAAGCAACGAAAGCGTGGCACCCCCACAAGCAAAAAGAACCGCACAGTCCCCGCCGTAACGGAGGACTGTGCGGTTTTGAATTATCGGCTTTGTTTTCTCCGCTTGCAGGAGACGGCCACCCCAAGCGCGCCGAAGGCCAGTACCAGCCACAGCGCGAACGCGCTTTCATCGCCGGTTTTGGGCGACTGCACACCCCGGCCGCTCTCCGCTTCGGCTCCATCGCCGCCTGCGCCGCCGTCGCCATCTCCGTCATCGGAAATGCCGCCCGGTATCGGCGTGGGGGACGGATTTGAACTCGACTCCGGGTCTGTCGGAGGCGTCGGATCCGTCGGCGGCGTCGGATCCGTCGGCGGCGTCGGGTCTGTCGGAGGCGTCGGATCGGTCGGAGGCGTCGGATCGGTCGGAGGCGTCGGGTCTGTCGGCGGCGTCGGGTCCGTCGGCGGTGTCGGAGCCACGGTCGGCGTCGGAGCCACCGTCGGCGTCGGGGCTACGGTCGGCGTCGGGGCCACGGTCGGCGTCGGGGCTACGGTCGGCGTCGGGGCCACGGTCGGTGTCGGGGCCACGGTCGGTGTCGGAGCCACCGTCGGTGTCGGAGCCACCGTCGGCGTCGGGGCTACGGTCGGCGTCGGGGCTACGGTCGGCGTCGGAGCCACCGTCGGCGTCGGAGCCACCGTCGGCGTCGGGGCCACGG
>CAYLSA010000005.1:51991-54972 GCA_964386575.1 uncultured Oscillospiraceae bacterium
GTCGGCGTCGGAGCCACCGTCGGCGTCGGAGCCACCGTCGGCGTCGGGGCCACGGGCTGCCACACCGCATAGAGCGTTGTAGTGCCGGTCACGTTAATGCTATCGCCCGATGAATAGCTGGGTGCCGTGGCATTTTGGTCCGTGCTCCAGCCGAGGAAGCTGTAATTGTCACGCGAGGGTGTTCCACTTCCGATCGTGAAGGAATGGGAAATCACGTTCGCCGCCGTGGCCGTGTAGCTTTGCGTGACGGGAAGCGAGCCGCTGCCGCCGTTGGCGTTGAAATTCAGCGTAAATACTCTCCCCCACACACCGTAAAGGTCTTTATAAACCTGTATGTCCCCGTCCAGAGAGGGGGTGAAGAGATACTCCTCGCAATCGATGATAATTTTTTCGTTAACGTCATATTTCTTCGCGAAGGCAGTCGCAGATTCCGCCCAGCCCAACAGAACGTAGCCGCTGCATTGCAGATCCGACTGGTTGATATCGTCTGGGAGGATATTGCCTCTCCCTTCATCGTGGAATGTATCGTCTTCCAGTATCTTCGTGATCTCTTTGTCCGTTTTTTCGCTATCACGCGGATAATTAAAATGCAGTCTCACTTTGTAATCATGCCGATGTATATGATCCGCCCCATCCAGCGGAACGGACGACGCAAACACATTCTCCGCTGCCATGGCCGGGATCAACAGCAGGCTCAGGCTCATAACCACAACCATCAGCATGGCAAAAAGGCGTTTTTTCATTGTTCTCCTTTCTCTCGCGCGGCGAGGTAGACGAAAGCTCTTTTGCATGTGGAAACCACATACAAATAAGGGCCGTCGGACGGCGTTTCACGCATTATTTCATTCACATTCTAACACCGTCTACTTAATATGAAAATCAAATTTTTATTACACTTTGGTAACAAAATGATATATGTATATGATGAACAAAATTGGGAATATTGTACTGCTATCGCCGCCCGCTCTCAATGCCTCCGAAAAGAAAAAAGCGGACGCTCCGAAGAGCGTCCGCCGCTTGCGTTATTGCTTTTGTTTTTAGTTCCAGTCCACCGTGCGCACGACCACGGAGCCGGTGTTCGGGGAATCGAAATATCCCGTGCCGGGCATGGACTGCTGCATCACATAGGACCTGACGTCCTTGGTGGCGGAGGTATCCTGAATGATCTCGGGCAGCGGTGTGCCGGGCGCGGCTTCCACGATCAGCTCGCAGCCGGGGGCCACATACACCTTCAGCGCGCGGGAGAAGGTGGTGCCGTCCAGACGCAGACGCAGAGAGCTGTAAGTGCCGAATTCCGCGCCCTCGATGGTGATGTCATAGCCGCTCGAAAGCGTATCGCCCAGCTCCACCTCGCCGCAGTCGATGAAGCGGCCATCCACGCGCGCTTCCTTGACCAGCGTGCAGATGCCGGAGCCGAAGCGGACATCGCTGTCATAGATCGTGAACGAGGTCACGTCCGTAAGCTCAGAGGTGTTGTTCGTGAAGGAGAACGGCGTTGCGTCCAGCGTGGAATTTTCCACATACGCCGTGGCCACACCCGTCATGCAGCCGAAGCCGTCGCCATAGTACGGGCAGTTGATGATGAACAGGCTCGCCGCCTCGTCGTTAAAGGCGGTGGGGGCCATCTCGCCGGAGCCATCCGCCGAGGCCTCGGGCATACCGTCTTTGTTGATCGTGCAGCCGTCATAGATGGTCACGCCGGAGAAGAAGTCCGAGCTGTGGCTGCGGCCGGTCTGGGTGCCCTCAGTGGTCAGATCGCAGTCCTTATAGATCAGCGTGCCGTTGTAGCACATACCGCTGGAAAGACGGGAGATGTCGCAGTCCTCCACCAGAATGGTCGCGCCGCAGGTGGGGAAGAAGCCGCCGTGCTGGCGTTCCACGGTGTCCAGCCAGTTGAATTCGCAGTTTTCAAAATGCAGGCGCGTGCCCTCGCCATAGGCCACGACCGCCATCGAATCGCCCCAGCGATAGGCCAGCTGATAGCCGCTGCCCTCGGTGACATGGTCGGTGGTAACGGTGGAATCGGAGATGGTGACCTGCGCGCCGTCATGCGCCGCGATGAGCGTGGTGCCGGCGATCTCGTTTTCCTCGCTTTCGCCGATCAGCTCAAAGGTCTCGCCGGAGACTTCCGCATCCTCGGCATAGTCGTTCATGACCGTGGTGCTGCCGAACAGATCCCACTTATCGCCCGTGCGCGCGCCGGTGCCCTGACAGATGGAATACAGCAGCGCGATGGCGTCCATCTTGCCCAGATGCAGTTGGGGATCGAAGCCCTCCGGCGCTTCGAACAGGCCGGTGTCCACAAAGAACGCCACAGCCTCGCGCGCCCAGTCGGAAACCTCATGGCCCTCCAGCGTGTCAAGCGAGGCGATGACCTTGTCGGTATCCACCTTGCCGGCCTGCTCTTTCAGCTCCGCCGGGAAGTTTTCGCACACATAGGTGGACGTTTCGGTATAGCTCTTGCCGGTCTGGGCCTCGATCTCGGCCTTCACATCCTCCGGCAGGCTCTCCGGGCTCCACGTCAGCACACGGTACAGCGATGTGAGGATCAGCTCCGTGTCCACACTGCCGAGCGGATCGAAGCGGTTGTTGTCCGTTCCGCCCAGAACGCCCGACCAGCGGCAGGCATACACCGCGTCGGTGAACTTCCAGTTGGTCTCGCCGGAAAGCGGGTTGTGGGAGAAGTCGTCATACAGCCACAGGCCGTCGTCGTTGGTGATGTTATAAAAGCGATAGAGGAAAAAGGCCAGCTCGTTGCGCAGGAAGGGCGAATCGACCCCGAAATAATCCCAGGTCTCACCGCCGTTCGTCACGCCGCAGCTTAGCCACCAGTTCACCGCGTCGCGGTAGGCCTCGTACTGCCCGCCCGCAGGGTCGGCAAAGTCGTCATAGGTGAACAGGGAGAAGTTGCCGCCGATACAGGAGGCTTCTTCGCTTTGGACGGGAGCATACTCACTCAGCTCGAGCTCATAGCCGCTCGG
>CAYLSA010000006.1:0-15048 GCA_964386575.1 uncultured Oscillospiraceae bacterium
CTGAAAAAGGATTGCGGGCTGGACTATGACTATACCCAGATCGTGATCGCAAGCGGCGCCAAGCACGTCATTTTCGTGGCCATGCAGGTGCTCGTGGAGGCAGGGGACGAGGTCATTCTGCCTGCGCCGTATTGGGTGAGCTATCTGGAGATGATCCGCATGGCGGGCGGTGTGCCCGTTGTGATCGATGCGCCCGAGGCACAGGATTTCAAGATCACGCCCGCTCAACTTGAGGCCGCCATCACACCGCGCACAAAGGCGCTCATTCTCAACAGCCCCTCGAACCCGACCGGCATGGTCTACACGCGCGAGGAGCTGGCCGCGCTGGCGGAGGTGTGCCGCCGCCACGATCTGTATGTCGTTTCGGACGAGATCTATAACCGCTTGGTTTACGATGGGACCGAGTTTACCAGTTTCGCTTCGCTCAGCGAGGACGCCAAAGAGCGCACCGTCGTGGTCAATGGCGCGTCCAAGACCTATGCCATGACCGGCTGGCGCATCGGCTATGCCGCCGCCAACGCGGATATCGCCAAGCGCATGAGCAGCTATCTGTCCCATTCCACCGGCGCTCCGGCTACCATGTGCCAAGCCGCCGCGGCGGAGGCCTTCCTCGGCCACGATGATACCGTGGAGCAGATGCGCAAGGCATTTGAGCAGCGCCGCCGCTATCTGATCGAGCGCATTAGCGCCATTGACGGCGTGAGCTGTCTCGAGCCGCAGGGCGCGTTTTATGTGATGCTCAACATCGAAAAGCTGATCGGCAAAACCATCGGCGGCCGTCTGATCGCGGACGACGGCGATTTCTGCGAGGCGTTTTTGGAGCAGAGCTTCGTGGCGCTCACACCCGGCAAGGCATTTGGCATCGCCAATTTTGCCCGCTGGAGCTATGCGGCGTCCATGGAGAGCATTGAACAGGGCTGTGACCGGCTGGAAGCGTTCCTGAAAAGCTAAAAATCATAGATGCACGACCCGCCTCATATATGTTAAAATGAGGTGGGTCGTATGATGTTAAACACAAAACTGTTTTATATCGCGCCGATTTTGGCGGTGTTGGTCGCGCTTGCTGTGCTTATAAAGCCGGAAACCCTTCCGGCCTTGGCAGAAGGGGAGAGCGAGAGCGCTCTTCTGATCGTTGACGCCGGTCATGGCGGGGCCGATGGCGGCGCGGTAGCGGCGGACGGAACGCCGGAGGCGGATATCAATCTGGATATCGCACTGCGCATCAAGGCTCTGGCGGCTCTGTGCGGCGTGCAGACGGTGATGACCCGAGAGAACGCGGATATCGATTACCCGCCCGAGGCGGACACTGTCGCCCGCATGAAGGTGGCCGATCAGCACGCACGCCTTGCGCTCATCAACCAAACGCCAAACGCGCTGCTTTTGAGCATACACCAGAATTTTTACACCGCGTCCGCGCCCCATGGCGCACAGGTGTTTTACGGCTCCAAGCCCGGCAGTGACCGACTGGCCGCACTCATTCAGAGCAACCTCACCGCGCAGCTTGCGCCGGATAATCGGCGGCTGGCGGCGCCGATCTCGGAGGATGTCTACCTGATGAAAAACGCCGCGTGCCGCGCTGTGCTGGTCGAATGTGGTTTTTTATCCAATCCCGATGAGCTGGCCGAACTGAAAACCGAGGCGTACCGCCTGCAACTGGCCACGGTGATCTTCGGCTCGTATCTGCAATACACGAAAGGTGTTGTAACATGAAAGAGAAAACGGTATTTTTCTGCTCCGCCTGCGGCAATGAAACGCCGCGCTGGCAGGGTCAATGTCCGGCCTGCGGCGCCTGGAACACGCTCACGGAAGCGCCCGCCGCGAAAAAAACGGCCGCCGTGAAAACCGCACCGGTGCTGCGGCAAACGCCCAAACGCCTGCGTGAGCTGGATGGCCACGATGAGATCCGCTTTTCCACCGGCATCGGCGAGCTTGATCGTGTGCTTGGCGGCGGCGCCGTGCGCGGCAGCATCGTTTTGTTCGGCGGTTCGCCCGGCATCGGCAAATCTACGCTGCTGCTTCAGGTGTGCGGCAACATCGGCGCCAGCGAGAAGATACTCTATGTCACGGGCGAGGAATCGGAACGCCAACTGAAAATGCGTGCGGAACGCCTGCGCGTGGCAAAAGAGGAAATTTATGTTCTGGCCGGAACGGATATAAACGATGTGATCGCGGCGATCGGCCAGCTTGACCCCGATCTTGTCATCATCGACTCCATCCAAACGGTCTATGACCCCGATCTATCCACTGCGCCCGGCAGCGTGGGGCAGGTGAAGGCCTGTGCCATGGAGATCATGCGGCTGGCCAAGGCGAGCGATTTCACGGCCTTCGTAGTCGGTCATGTGAACAAAGAAGGCGCCATCGCCGGGCCGAAGGTACTCGAGCATATGGTGGACTGCGTGCTGCAATTGTCCGGCGACGGAAACTACAGCTATCGCATCCTGCGTGCGGAGAAAAACCGCTTTGGCTCTACCAACGAGATCGGTGTTTTCGAGATGCAGCGCGAGGGTCTGTGCGAGGTGCCGAACCCATCGGAAATGATGCTGTCCGGTCGTCCGCAGAACAGCCCCGGCACCTGCGTTACCTGCGTGATGGAGGGCTCGCGGCCCATTCTGGCCGAAATTCAGGCGCTGGCTACACCCACAGGCTTTGCCGCGGGACGGCGCAACGCGAACGGTTTTGACTATAACCGCATGGCGCTGCTGCTGGCGGTGCTGGAAAAGCGCGCGGGCATGGCATTTTCCGCCTGTGATGCCTATCTGAACGTCATCGGCGGCCTCGATCTGGACGAGCCTGCCGCCGACTTGGCAAGCTGTCTGGCATTGGCCTCCAGCTTCCGCGACCGGCCCATTCCGGACACCATGGCCGCCGTAGGGGAGGTGGGGCTCACGGGTGAGATTCGCAGTGTGCAGGGCCTCGACCAGCGCTTGGCGGAAATCGCGCGCCTGGGCTTTCAAAGCTGCGTGGTGCCGGCCCATATCCGCGGCGAATTCAAGGCCCCAAAGGGGCTGGAGCTTGTGCGCGTGAAAACCCTGCGCGAGGCGATCGATTCGGTACTTTCGTGACTGTAATAATAGGGGAGCGGTATCGCTCCATATTGGCGGAAAGCCTTGCAGCGCAAGGGATAGAGCCTCTTTGGATGCCCGATAACCTGCTTTTTGACCCGCGTTTGGCGGGGCACGCTGATCTAAGTATTATCCATCGGGACAGGCAGATCATCGTCTCCAAAGGGCAGAAGGATGAATTTGTTAAAATATTAGCAAATAGGGGATATGCCGTATCTGGCGTCGAGAAAAGCGAGGGCATAGCGTATCCAACAGATGCCGGATTATGCGCGTTGGATACGGGGCGATATTTGATCTGCAACCCGAAAACCGTCGATCTGGCGGTACTGCGGCTGTTTTCGGATCGTATATTGGTTCCGGTTTCTCAGGGCTACACGCGCTGCGCTGCAGCGGTCGTGAATGAACATTCCATCATCACGGCAGACGCTGGTGTCTCCAGAACCGCGAAACGTGCCGGACTGGACGTGCTGGACATCGCGGCAGGTTCTGTGATGCTGGACGGATTTCCGGAGGGATTCATCGGTGGTGCGAGCTTCTTATTAAATAAGAATACGCTGGCGTTTATCGGCTCACTGGACGATCATCCGGACAAAGAACGCATTTGTGCGTTCCTGCGCCAAAAGCGCGTTCGGCCGCTGTTTTTGGCCAAAGGGCCTTTAATAGACGTCGGAGGCGCTGTGACGCTCCCCTAAATTCGGCATAATATTAATTATGCCGAATTTTTAGTGCATTTGCCAGTGGACAAGCCGCCTCTTCTCTGTTATGATAAGCGGGTGTTTTGGAGGCGATTTATGGACTATCATAAAGAAGCTCCGGCGGTCGTGCGTGATTTTCTGGTCTATCACGAAACCATCAAGGGCCAGTCCAGGGCGACTGTCGATTCATATTTTCTCGATCTGCGCACCTTTTCGCGCTATATGAAACTCTCTCGCGGGCTTGTCCCGCGCGATACCGAGCTTGAGGACATTGCCATCGACGAGCTCGATCTTGACTTCTATGCCTCGATCACGCTGTCGGAGGTCTATGAATTCATGGCGTATCTGTCGCGCGACCGAGCCTTATCCGCGTCGAGTCGTGCGCGGATGATTACATCCATCAAGGGTTTATATAATTACCTTACAGTGAAAACAAAGCAGCTTGCGCATAATCCGGTGCAGGATATGGACACGCCGAAGCTGAAAAAGGCCCTTCCCCGCTATCTATCGCTGGAAGAAAGCCGGCGTTTGCTGCTGGCAGTGGATGGAAAGAATAAAGAGCGCGACTACTGCATTTTATGCCTGTTTCTAAACTGTGGTCTGCGTATTTCGGAGATGGTCGGTCTGAATCTGACGGACATCCGCGCCGATCACCTGCTCATCCACGGCAAAGGCGGCAAAGAGCGCATCGTTTACTTAAACGACAGCTCCTGCGAGGCCATCAACAATTGGCTCGTTGTGCGGCGCGGCATCGCCGCCATCGACAAAAACGCGCTGTTTTTATCCGCCCGCCGCAAGCGCATGAGTGTGGACGCTGTGCAGGTGATGGTGAAAAAAACGCTGGCCAAAGCCGGACTTGACCCCGACGCCTACTCAACGCATAAGCTGCGCCACACGGCCGCTACCCTGATGCTGCAAAATGGTGTGGACGTGCGAACGCTGCAAGAAGTCCTCGGCCACGAAAGTTTGAACACCACGCAGATCTATACTCATATCGAGGACGCAGAGCTGCGAACGGCGGCTCTGGCCAATCCCCTGGCGGAATTTACACCCGAAAAACAAAAAACGGAGGAATAATACCGATGGTATTTTCCAGCATTCTTTTCATGTTCATCTATCTGCCGGTCGTGCTGGCGGTGTATTACATCGCGCCGGTGCGCTGGCGCAATTTATGGCTGTTCATCGTAAACTTCGTGTTCTACGGTTGGGGCGAGCCGGTCTATATCGTTTTGATGCTGCTTTCTATCTGCATCAACTATGTGAGCGGCCTGCTCATCGAAAAATACCGCGCCGAGCGCAAAAGGGCGCACACTGTGCTGGTGGTAAACACCGTCATCAATCTGGCGCTGCTGTTTTTCTTCAAGTATTTCGATCTGGTGGCCGAAACGCTCAGCCACATTCCCGGCGTTTCGATCCCAACGCTCGGTCTGGCGCTTCCCATCGGCATCAGCTTCTACACCTTCCAGACCATGAGCTACCCCATCGATGTTTACCGCGGCGACGCGGATGTCCAGCGCGATTTCATCAAATTCGGCACCTTTGTTGCGCTGTTCCCGCAGCTCATCGCCGGCCCTATCGTGCGCTATAAGGATATCGCCGATCAGTTGGATTACCGCGAGCATTCGCTGGACAAGTTCGCCTCCGGCGTGGAGCGCTTCATCGTGGGTTTGGGCAAAAAGGTGCTCATTGCCAACAACATCGGTATGCTTTGGGATGCCTATGCCAACGCTCCGGCGGCGGAGCTGACTTTCGTGGGCGCATGGCTTGGCGCGCTGGCGTTTTCCATGCAGATCTATTTTGATTTCTCCGGCTATTCCGACATGGCCATCGGCCTTGGGCGTATGCTGGGCTTTGAGTTTTTGGAAAACTTCAACTATCCCTATATCTCAAGCTCGGTCACAGAATTCTGGCGGCGCTGGCACATCAGCCTTGGCACCTGGTTCCGCGACTATGTTTACATTCCCCTCGGCGGCAACCGAAACGGCCTTGCGCGGCAGCTTTGCAATATTTTCGTTGTCTGGGCACTCACGGGCTTCTGGCACGGTGCGAGCTGGACTTTCCTGTTCTGGGGCGTTTATTACGCGTTCTTCCTCATTCTCGAAAAATGCTTTCTGCTCAAGTGGCTGAAAAAACTGCCGAAATTCATCGGCCATGTTTATACGCTGCTCGTCGCGTTTTCCGGATGGGTCATCTTCCAGCAGACCTCCGTTTCGCAAACGCTGGTGTTCTTCCGCGCCATGTACGGCTTCGGACAGGCCGGTTTCGTATGCGCGACCGATCTGTATTATCTGGCAGGCTTTGCTGTGTTGCTGGTCATCGCCATCATCGCCTGCGTGCCGGTCGGAAAGAATCTGTTTTCCAAGCTTCCGCAGAAAGCAAAGGGCATACTCTCCCCTGTTTTGATTTTGCTGGTATTGATCGTTTCGACGGCATATCTGGTCGATTCGACCTATAACCCCTTCCTGTATTTCCGGTTTTAAGGAGGGATAAAAGATGAAGAAAAGTTATAAAATAACCGTTGTTTCTGTCTTTTTGGCGTTTATTGCGCTGTTTTTTATCCTGCTTTTGGCTATGCCGAATCGCGAGTTTTCCGAGCGGGAAAACCGCTATCTCGCCAATGCGCCGAAATTCAGCTTCAAAGCGCTGTTTGACGGCGATTTCACCTCGGATTTTGAAAGCTACACCACCGACCAATTCCCCTTCCGCGATGCGTGGACAACGCTGAAAGCCCGCTGTGAGCGCCTTTGCGGCAAGCAGGAGAACAAAGGTGTGTTCTATGGCTCGAATGGTTATCTGCTCGAAGCGTTCACGGCACCGGACGACGCGGAGCTCGACGAGCGCGTGGGCTATGTGAACACGCTTGCGGAAAACACGGATGTGCCGGTCTGGTTTGGTCTCATCCCCGGCTCGGTGGAGATCATGGCGGCCGATCTTCCCGCCAATGCGCCCACCGATTCCGAACGGGCTGTGATCGAATCGGCCTATGCGGCCAGCAATGTGGAATGCATTGATCTGTATTCCACGCTTGACGCGCACAAGGACGATTATATCTTCTATCGCACCGATCACCACTGGACCAGCCTTGGCGCATACTGGGGCTACACGGCGCTGTGCGAGGCGTGGGGCCTGCCCTGCCGCGCACCGGATGAATTCAAGCCGCAAACGGTGTCGGACAGCTTCTACGGCACAACTTACTCCTCCTCCGGCTTTTCGTGGGTTCAGCCGGACAGCATCGATATTTACGTTCCGGCGGATGACACCGTGTCCGTTATGAGCTATTCCTCCGGCGCGGCACAAACAGGTGTGCTGTATGATATGTCGGCGCTTGACCACAAGGACAAATACTCCATGTTCCTCGGCGGCAACACGCCGCGCGTGGATATATCCAGCGGCCACGAGGGCGAGAAGCTGCTGATCCTTCGCGACAGCTTTGCCGATTCCCTGCTGCCGTTTTTGCTGGAGGATTTCTCGCAGATCACCATGCTCGATATGCGCTACTATAAGACCTCGGTGGCGGAGCTTATCGAGCAGGATGGCTATGACCGCGTGCTGGTCCTCTACAGCGTGAGCGAGTTCTGCGAGGATGCGAATCTGTTCATGATGAGCTACTGATAACAAACAGGAGGTCGGCCATGGAAGCGTATGTTGTCGATGCCTTCACGAAAACACCCTATGGCGGCAATGCCGCCGGCGTTGTGCTGCTGGTGGATGATTTCCCACCGGAGCGGGATATGCTGGCGCTGGCAGCAAAGCTGGGCTTTTCCGAAACCGTCTTTCTTCTTCCCTTGCCGGACGGCACGTTTCGTCTGCGCTATTTCACCCCGGCGGCGGAGGTCGATCTGTGCGGCCACGCAACGGTCGCGGCATTTCACACGCTTTTGCAATTCGGAAAGCTTCGAGCCGGTCAAAGCTATACGGCGAAAACACTTGCCGGCGACATCACGGTGGACATCGATCCCGATGGCTGTGTCTGGCTGGATATGGCCCCGCCGCGGGAACTTGGCGGCCTGAGCGACGAAGACACCGCGGCGTTGTATGCCATGTTTGGCCTTGTTCCGGGCGATGCGGGCGATTTTTCTCCGGCCATTGTGGATACGGGATTGCCGGACATCATGATGCCGGTGGCCTCGCGCGAGCTTTTGGCGGCGCTCAAGCCGGATTATTCCGCGATAGGCGAGCTTTCCAAGTCGCTCCAAGTGACCGGCGTGCACGTTTTTACGCCCGGTGATGCCGCCGTGACGGCGTATGTACGAAACTTCGCGCCGCTGTACGGCATCGATGAGGAGGCCGCGACCGGCACCTCCAACGGTGCACTGAACTATTATCTCTACCGTCGCGGATATATCCGCGCGGGTGAAACGAATGTTTTCCTCCAGGGCGAGGCCATGGGCCGGCCTTCGGAGATACGCTCCCGACTTGCGGAGGATGGCGGAAACGTGCATATCCGCATCGGCGGCTATGCCGCCATACGACCCTGAATACAGCAAACGACCCTTGTGCTTTTGGGCACAAGGGTCGTTTTGTTTGAATGAGGCATCTGCACTAAAATGGCTTATAACTGTTCTTCCGGTATGATCGGCTCTTTGATCCGGAAGGCACGCAGGCTGTTCAAAACGGCCAGCAGCGCCACACCGACATCCGCGAATACGGCCAGCCACAGCGGGCAAGCGCCGAAGATATCCAAAATCAGAATAATGAACTTAAACGCCAGTGCAAAGCCGATGTTCTGCCAAACGATGGAGCGGGTGTGCTTGGCGGCCTCGATGGCCGTGACCACCTTGGAGGGCGAATCGTCCATGATGACCACGTCCGCGGCCAGAATGGCGGCATCGGAATCCGCACCGCGCAGCGCCACGCCGATGTCGGCGGCATCCAGACAGTCCTTATCGCGTTCCGGATCGCCCACGAACAGCAACGTACCCTTGCGGCAGCGGCTTTCCATCTCGCGCACCACGGCGATCTTATCCGCGTTTTTGCAGTTGGCGTAATACTGGCCAAAGCCAAGCTGGCGGGCGAATTTCTCCGTGGCGGCGGGACTGTCCTCCGTGAGCAGAGCAAGCTCGTTGTTCGAGTCCCAGCTCAAAACGGTGATCGTCCCCTGTGCATCGGGCTTGGCCGCAGAGGCAAATTGGATGCGTCCGGTATACTGGCCGTCGATGCCGAGATACACGGCGTCCTCTTCCGTTATATCCTCCGCGGGCTCGACCCCGCGCTCGCGCACGAAATCCGCTGTGCCCAAAACGATGGCAACTTCGTTCACCGTCACGGTGATCCCCTGCCCCAGTGTTTCCTCGAATGCCTCGATCAGCTCTATGTAGATAACGCCCGGATAGGCGGCTTTGATGCTCTCGGCATAGGCGGACGAGGAATAGGCACAGGCGTGCGCCGCGATGCGCAGAAACACGGAGGCGTCCATCTTGTCGCATTTGATGGCCGCGACCTTCTGCGCGCCGGAATCGAGCACGCCGCTTTTGTCGAAAATTACGGACAGTGTGCGGCTGACGGCATCCATCGCGCCGGTATTTTTGAACAGGATGCCGCGCCGGGTGGCACCGCCGATGCCGGCAAAATAGCTCAGCGGCACGGAGATCACAATGGCGCAGGGACAGGCAATGACCATGACCACGAGCGCCTTATAGATGCCCTCGATGATGCTCTGGTGGAAGAACACCGGCAGAATGACTGCCACAAGCACGGCGATGCCCAGCACTACCGGCGTATACACGCGGCAGAATTTGGTGATAAACTCCTCCGTCTGCCCTTTTTCGGATTTATTCGCGCGCACATCGGCCAGAACCTCGGCTGTTTGCGGCGAGCGGTTTTCCATCAGACTTTCGATGTTTTGCCGCACGCGCGCCACGGCGTAGCCCTGAAACAGCTCACCGAGCTGGAACAGCAGCATCACGGACGCGCCTTCCTCCGCCTCGCCGATCACGATGGCCGCGATGGCCACGATGCTCATCAGCAGCGATTCGTCAAACAGACGGCGGCTGAGAAGGTTGGATGCGGCGCTGATGAAAACGTCGTATCCGGCACAAAGAACGCTTGCGATGAAAACGATAAGAGCGGCCGTCGGCCGGATATCCTCCAGAATCATACCGGCGATAAACAGCACGGCGGCGATGCCGAGCCGCCAGACCATCACCTTGTCAAAGCCGTGGTGGTGATGGTCGTGGTGCTCCTCCATGCAGCCGTCGCAGGTACAGGTGTGACCGTGACCTGCGATGGCCTCTTTTATCTCGTGAAAAAAGTGATTCATTACGCCTTTCCGTCGCAACCGAGGACGTTGATGAGTTTATCCTTGACAAGCTCGCGGATATAATCGCGGCCGATCGTGAGATACTGACGCGGGTCAAAATGATCGGGATGCTCGGCCATATGCTGGCGGATGCCGGCGGTCATGGCAAGACGCAGGTCGGAGTCGATGTTGATCTTGCAGACGGCCATGGATGCGGCCTTGCGCAGCATTTCCTCCGGCACGCCGATGGCGTCGACCAGCTTGCCGCCGTTGGCGTTGATGATGTCCACATACTTGGGGATGACGGAGCTGGAGCCGTGCAGAACGATGGGGAAACCGGGCAGACGCTTTTCCACTTCCTCCAGAACGTCGAAGCGAAGCTGGGGCTTGGTGCCGGGCTTGAACTTATATGCGCCGTGGCTGGTGCCGATGGCGATGGCCAGACTGTCGCAGCCGGTGCGGTCAACGAACTCCTGCACCTGCTCGGGATGCGTGTAGCTGGAATCCTCGGCGGAGACGTTTACATCGTCCTCCACGCCGGCCAGAGTGCCAAGCTCGGCCTCGACCACGACGCCGTGGTCATGCGCGTACTCAACGACCTGACGGGTCAGGGCAATGTTATCCTCAAAGGACTTCGACGAAGCGTCGATCATCACGGACGTGAAGCCGCCATCAATGCAGCTTTTGCAGATCTCGAAGTCCGCGCCGTGGTCCAGATGCAGGCAGATGGGCAGACCGGTATCCTCCACGGCGGCCTCGACCAGATGCATCAGATACGCGTGCTTGGCATATTTGCGGGCACCGGCGGAAACCTGAAGGATCAGGGGCGCGCGCACTTCCGCCGCGGCCTCGGTGATGCCCTGCACGATTTCCATGTTGTTGACATTGAACGCGCCGATGGCATAGCCGCCCTTGTAGGCTTTCTCAAACATTTCCTTGCTGGTTACGATAGGCATTTTCAATACACTCCTTAAAGATAAATTTTTTCGCTATCTACTTTCTATATCTTTATTTTACACTGATTTGGTGATATAATCAACACAATCAAACAAAAAACAAACACGTAGGGAGGATTTTTTTATGGAAAACAAATTGGTTGGCGCTTGTATCATCGGTCAGTCCGGCGGACCTACGTCCGTCATCAATGCCAGTGCATACGGCGCGATCCGTGCCGCACTGGACGCGGAGGAGATCACGCAGGTGCTCGGCGCGGAGCATGGCATCATGGGTGTTTTGAACGACCGCCTGTTCGATATGGGACTGGAGGACGCGGACGAACTCGCTCTTTTGAAGAACACGCCTTCGTCCGAGCTTGGCTCCTGCCGCTATAAGATGGCCGATCCCGATGTGGATGACACGGATTACCAGCGCATTCTTGAGGTCTTCAAAAAGCACAATGTCCGCTATTTCTTCTATAACGGCGGCAACGACTCCATGGACACCTGCGACAAGATCAGCCGCTTCATGGCTCGCTCCGGCTGGGATTGCCGCGTGATGGGCATCCCCAAGACCATCGATAACGACCTTGTCGGCACCGACCACTGCCCCGGCTTTGCCAGCGCGGCGAAGTATATCGCCACCAGCTGCATGGAAGTCGCGAAGGATTCCCGCGTTTACCCCACCGGTCAGGTCACCATTGTGGAGATCATGGGCCGCCACGCCGGTTGGTTGGCCGCCTCGGCCGCACTGGCCACGAAATTCGGCGCGGGCCCCGATCTGATCTATCTGCCGGAGTGCGATTTTGACGAGGAAAGCTTCTTGACAGATGTAGAAAACATCTATAAACTTAAGTATAATTGTCTGGTAGCCGTTTCCGAGGGCGTGCATTATGCTGACGGCAGCTTCGTTTCCGAGGCTAAGACCAGCGCCACGGATGGCTTCGGCCATGCCCAGCTTGGTGGTCTGGCCGCGCGTCTGGCGGAGATGGTGAAGCAGCGCACCGGCGCGAAGGTTCGTCCCATCGAGCTTTCGCTGTTGCAGCGCTGCGGCGCGCATCTTGCCTCCAAGACCGATCTGGACGAGGCGGAGATGGCCGGACGCGTCGCGGTGGAAGCCGCAGTGAGCGGCGAGACCGGTAAAATGGTCGCCTTTGAGCGGGCGGAGGAAAACGGCGAATATGTCTGCCACACCAAGCTCATCCCCCTCACCTCTGTGGCAAACGCGGAAAAGAAGGTGCCCATGGAATGGATCACTGAGGAGAAAAACTTCGTCACGGACGATTTCATTGCCTATGCCCTGCCCCTTATTCAGGGCCAGCCCGAGCGTCCGACGGAGGGTTCCCTGCCGCGCTATGCCAGATTAAAAAAAGTCCTAGCATAATTTTTTAATCTTATATGAAAGGCCGGAATTTATTATGGATGCAAAGTTTATCCTGTCCAGTGAATCGACGGTCGACCTTCCGTATTCTTATCTGGAAAGCCGCAATGTCCCTGTCCTGTTTTACAAGTATCGCATAGACGATCAGGAATACGTTGACGATATGGGGCGCGATCCCGAGGCGCGGCCGCTGTTTTACTCGCTGCTTGCCGCCGGACACCTGCCCCAGACCAGTCAAATGAACGTTGCGGAGTATGAGGATTTTCTGGAGCCGCTGCTGCAAAAGAGCGATGTGCTCCACCTTGCATTCACATCCGGCCAGTCCGGTTCTGTACACAACGCGTTTTTGGCCGCGGATATTCTGCGCGCGAAATACCCCGAGCGCAAGATCATTGTGATCGATTCGCTGTGCTCGTCCTCCGGCTTTGGTATGCTGGTGGATTACGCCGCCGATCTGCGCGACGAGGGCAAGACCATCGATGAAGTCGCCGATTGGGTCATAGAAAACCGCAACCGCGTGCATCACCAGTTCTTCTCGACGAACATGACGCAGTTTAAGCGTACGGGCCGTGTGTCCGGTGCGGCGGCTACCATTGCAACGATCTTGTCCATCTGCCCCATCATGCGTCTGGACGACGGCGGCCGCATCATCGCTTATGATAAAGTCCGCGGCAAGAAAAACGCCTTGCAGCGCACCGTGGACGCCATGGCCGAGCACATTCAAAATGGCACGGATTACGACGGCAAGTGCTTTGTTTGCCACTCCGAGTGCGCGGACGATGCGCAGATGCTCATCGACGCCGTTGAGTCTCGCTTCCCCAAACTCAAAGGCACCATTCGCCTGTATGACATCGGCACCATCATCGGCTCCCACAGTGGGCCCGGAACGGTCGCTGTGTTCTTCCTGGGTGACGAGCGCCAGCCGGACAAAGGCTGAAAAGCCAAATAAAAACTTGCAGTGCAGTCAATTTCTTTGGCTGCACTGTTTTTTCTGTACAGGCTGGATTTTTTGCGTTATAATAGGCGCATTATGGTTTATTTGTTGTGTTTTGTCGCCGGGGCGGCGGGATATTTTCTAAACATGGTCTGCGGCTTCGGCGCAGGTATCTTTTCCATGATGTTTCTGCCCTATGTCATGGAATCCACGGTTGCGGCGGCAGCGCTTGTGAACATCCTTTCGCTGGTGCAGGGCCTGTGGATATGCTGGTTTTACCGCAAAAAGGTGCGCTGGCGCTCGATGATCGTGCCGCTGATCGCCTATTTTGCCATTTCCACGCTCACGGTTCACTTCGCCAAAGGGCTTGGAAACCACACGATGCAACTCATGCTGGGTGCACTGCTGGTGCTGTTGAGCATTTATTTTCTCTTTTTCAACCAGCGCATCCGCCTGCGTGACAGCATCCCTTCTGCGCTGGCGGCAGGCGGCATCGGCGGCGTGATGAGTGCGCTGTTTTCCATCGGCGGCCCGCCCATCAGCCTGTATTACTCTGCCGTGTTGGATGACAAAGAGGAATATCTGGCCACGATCCAGACCTATTTCATGTTTTCGAACATCTATATGACCGCCGTGCGCGTCCACAGCGGCGTAGTAACGAAGGATGTGCTGGTCTGCTCTGCGGTGGCGCTGGTGGGCATGGTGCTTGGCACATGGGCCGGCAAGAAGGTATTTGACCGCATCAACGGCGATATAATGCGAAAGCTCATTTACATCATGATGGCCGTCAGTGGCATTATTATGCTGCTCGAGGCGCTGATATAAAAACCCAAGGCGGATGCTGAAGCATCCGCCTTTTTCATTTGTTTGTTGTCACTCGGTCATTTTCAAAAATTCCGCCTCGTCCAGAATGGGGATGCCAAGCTGCACGGCCTTGTCGTATTTTGAACCGGGGTTTTCGCCCACGAGCACATAGCTCGTTTTCTTCGACACCGAGCCGGAGGCTTTGCCGCCGAATTTCTCCACCAGTGCCTCGGCCTGCTGGCGTGTGAGCGTGGGCAGCGTACCGGTGAGGACGAAGGTCATGCCGGCAAAGCGGCTGTCCGTCACGCTCTCGCCGCTTGCGAAGGACACGCCGGCCTCCCGCAGACGGGCGATCTGATGCTGCGACTGGGGATTGGAAAACCAGCTCACAATGTATTCCGCCGTGACCGGGCCGATATCGTCGATCGCCGTAAGCTCCTCAAGTCCGGCGGCCATCAGCGCATCCAGATCGGCAAATTGCCGCGCCAGAACCTTGCCGGCCTTGGAACCGACCTGCCGGATGCCAAAGGCACACAGCAGCCGCGCAAGACCAGCCTGTTTGCTGTTTTCGATGGCGGCGATGAGATTCTCGGCCGATTTCTTTCCCATGCGGTCAAGCCCCGCCACGGACTGTGGCTCGAGGTAATACAGATCGGCGGGTGTTCTCACGAGCTCCGCGCCCACCAGCGCCTCCACGACCGCCGGGCCGAGACCGTCGATATCCATGGCCTCCTTGCTGGCGAAATGCACGATATTGCGCAGCGTCTGCGCGGGACACTCCGCGCCGGTGCAGCGCAGGGCCGCGCCGTCCGGGTCGCGCATCACGGGCGAGCCGCACACCGGGCACAGCTCCGGCAGGCGGAAATAATCCGCCCTATCCCCTTTTTTCCTCACTTCCAGCACGGCGGGAATGATCTCCCCAGCTTTTTGAACCAGCACCGTGTCGCCAATGTTCACGCCGAGCTTTTCGATCTGATCCTGATTGTGCAGCGTGGCATT
>CAYLSA010000006.1:15148-45386 GCA_964386575.1 uncultured Oscillospiraceae bacterium
CGCCAATGTTCACGCCGAGCTTTTCGATCTGATCCTGATTGTGCAGCGTGGCATTCGTGACGGTCGTTCCGGCCAGACGGATCGGCTCAATGACGGCCTTGGGGGTCAGAACGCCTGTGCGCCCAACCTGCACCACGATATCCGTGACGCGGCTTTCCTTCTTCTCCGGCGGGTATTTATAGGCCACGGCCCAGCGGGGATATTTCGCCGTGCTGCCTAGGGCATCGCGCTGAGAAAGATCGTTCATTTTGATGACTGCGCCGTCGATATCATAGGGATATGTCTCGCGCCCTTCGCCAATGGCGGTGATGCGCGTTTTACACTCCTCCGCCGTTTGGCACAGTGTATGCGGTACGACCGGGAAGCCCATGGCCTCAAGCGCTTCAAGCGTGTCATAGTGGTTTGACCAGCTCATGCCCTCGGCAAGCTGGATATTAAAGCAGATGATGTCAAGCTCCCGCTTGGCGCACACCTTACTGTCCTGCTGGCGCAGAGAGCCCGCCGCCGCGTTGCGGGGGTTTGCCAACGGCGCTTCGCCCGTGATCTCGCGCTCGGCGTTGAGGCGGTTAAAAACTTCGTGGCTCATGTAAACCTCGCCGCGCACGATCAGACGCTCCGGCGCATTTTTCAGCATTTTGGGCAGGCTGCGGATGGTTTTCAGATTCTCCGTCACATCCTCGCCCACGGCGCCATTGCCGCGCGTCGCGCCCTGATACAACCGTCCGTTGCGATACTCGACCGCCACGGAAAGGCCGTCGATCTTCGGCTCGGTGACGTAATCGTGCGCCTCGGCCACGGAAGCGTCCATACGCGCGCAGAAGGCGTCTAACTCCTCATAGGAAAACACATCCATCAGGCTTTCCAGCGGCACCGGATGCTCCACCGGCGAAAACATTTCGCTCACATGACCGCCGACGTGCTGCGTGGGCGAATCGGGACGTATCCACTCCGGATGCTCACTCTCCAGCTTTTTCAGGCGGTTGTTCATCCGGTCGTATTCAAAGTCCGAAACCAGCGGCGCATCGTTATCGTAATACGCCACGCTCAGCTTCAAAAGCGTTTCCACCAGCTCGTTGTATTCCCTGATTTGTTCGTCCATGTCATTCTCCCATGTTCAAATAGCTTTGCGGCACTTGCCCGACGATGATCGTTTCCGCGACCGGTATATCGGTTATGACCTCCGTATCGATGGCACGCCACGGCATCAGCAGTGTCAGCTCCTCGCGCAGTTGCAAGGTGATCTGGTGGCGCGTTTGGTTGATGCCGATGGATACGATGTCGGTGTTAAAGCCGGAAAAGGTGGAACTCAGTACCTGCACGCGCACCTTGATGTGCGGCCCGCGGCTGAGCAGCAGCGCGCTGCCCGTTAAACTGCCGAGCGGGATGGATACATCGATGTCGTGGTCGGTGGTGGCGTTGGCCACTTCGTGCACGATGTCCCCAGCCAGTGTGTTTAGTGCGGCCACATCGGTCGTGACGGCGGTGATCTCCCCGGCGGCGTTTTTCTCCAATACGATCAGCGAGCCATACTCCGCCCGTGCCGTGCTCATTTTCTCCTTCACGATGCCGCCCACCACACCGGACACGGCGTCCTGCGCCATGGATACGGCAAGCTCCGTGGACAGTGAGCGCAGAAACAGGCTTCCTGCCGCGAGTATGGAAACGACCAGCAGAAACACCAGCACCGGCAGCACATTCCGCCGCCGTCCGGCGCCTCGGCTCATGCAGGCATAGCTTGGCCATCGTTTTGCAGACATATGGATCCCCTCCCTATGTCCACTTTATGCGCTCAGGCGTTCAGCATTTCCGAAAGCGCGGCCATCACGGCCAGTTTTCCGGCCTCAAAGCTGATCGCGCCCTGCATATAGGCGGTGTACGGCTCGCGCAAGGGCCCATCACAGCTGAGCTCCGAAGTGGAGCCGCCGATGAACGTTCCTGCCGCCATCACGACCTCGCAGTCGTAGCCCGGCATTTGCCACGGCTCCGGCGAAACAAAGGAATCCACCGGCGAGGCACTTTGCACGCCGCGGCAAAAGGCCACCAGCTTCTCCGGCGAACGGAGAGTCACCGTCTGCACCGTGTCGCTGCGCTTATCAAACGGCCCGGGCGAGGTCTCGAAGCCGAAGCGTTCCAGCATGGCTGCGCAGAAGGCCGCTGTTTTCAGTGCCTGTGCCGTGGCATGCGGGGCCATGAAAAGGCCCTGATACATAAGGCGATTTTGCCCAAGCGTGGCGCCACATTCGCCGCCGATGCCGGGACTTGTGAGCCGGTAAGCCGCACACTCGACCAGATCAGCGCGCCCGCACACATAGCCGCCGCGCGGCGTGACACAGCCGCCGGGATTTTTGATGAGCGAGCCCGCGCATATATCCGCGCCCACATCGCAGGGCTCGCGTGTGTCGGTAAATTCGCCGTAGCAGTTATCGACCATCACGACCACATCCGCCCGCTGGGCTTTGACGCGGCGGACAATATCGGCGATCTCGTCGATGGTGAGTGCGTCACGGCTATCATAGCCGCGCGAGCGCTGGATATAGACCAGGCGCACGGCGTTGTCTGTCAGTTTATCGGAAAAATCCGCGCCGAGGGCGCTTTCCTCATAGCCGATGCCGTAGAATTTCAGCGAACCGGGAGCTTTACCGTCAATACCAATGGCGGTGCGCATGGTGTCATACGGCGCGCCGGTCACGGACAGCATCTTTTCGCCCGGGGCAAGACAGCCGGCCAGCGCGCAAAACAGCGCGTGCGTTCCGTTTACGAAGTCAAGGCGCACCAGCGCCGCCTCCGCTCCGAACACGCGGGCAAAGAGCTTGTCCAGCGTGTCGCGCCCGGCATCGTCGTAGCCGTAGCCGGTGGTGCCGGCAAAGTGACGCTCGGAGATGCGGTATTCGCGGAAAGCATCAAGCACCTTTTCGGTGTTCACAAGCGCCGCCTCATCGATCTGGGCGAAGCGCTCGGTCAAAAGCGGCATGATCTCGGCTGCCGCCTGTTTTACTTCGGGGCGAATATTCATTGGGCCATGGCCTCCAAAAACAGCTTTGCCAGCCGGTACTGTGCCTCGCACTCATCCACACGGGCCACGCAGGCCGGCGAGTGAAGATTGCGCACCGGCACGGACAGCGCCGCCACGCGGCAGCCGCTTCCGCTGCGCTGCACGACGGAGGCATCCGTTCCGCCCGCCACACGGGTCTTGGTCTGCCAACGGATGTCGTTTTTCTCCGCCAATTCGCCCAACATATCATACAGGCCGCGGTCATAGATCGCGCCGCCGTCCATGAACGGGATGACCACGCCGCTTCCCAGCTCACAGGTACGCGCCGCGCCTTCGGCCTCGGCCAGATCGCCCGCAGTAGTGCCCTCCAGAATGAGAGCGATCTGCGGCTCAATGATGTTGGCCGCAACGACCGCACCGCGACAGCCGACCTCCTCCTGCACGGTGAAAGCAAACCAGCAGTCGCAGGGCAGGTCTTCCTCGAGCAGTGTGAGCATGGTGGCGCAGCCGCAGCGGTCATCGATGGCCTTGGCCTTGATGAAGCCGTCGCCAAAGCGGATGACCGTGTCGTCAAAGGCGACCCAGTCGCCGACCGCCACAAGCTGTTTCGCCGCATCTGCATCCTGCGCGCCGATGTCGATGAACATATCCTTCATGGGCGGGATGGTCTTGCGCTGCTCGGCGGTAGTAAGATGAAACGCCTTGGTGCCGATGAAGCCGGGCACCCGCTCTGCGCCGACATATACCTTTTTGCCGGGCAGAACACGGCGGTCTACCCCACCGGCCGTGTCAAAGCGCAGATAGCCATCCGGCGTGATGTGGGTAATGATCAGACCGACCTCGTCCATATGGGCGCAGAGCATGAGCTTTTGCGCCGGAGCTTTCGCGCCTTTTTTGAACACAAGGATATTGCCGATGGCATCCGTGATGATCTCATCGGCCAGCGGCAGCGCGCGTTCGAGGATATAATCGCGAATTTCGCCCTCAGAGCCGGATACGCCGTCGAGACAGCAGAGAGTTTCCATGGTGTCAAGCATTGATGTCCGCCTCCTCCATTTGCAGAATGTATTCGCAGATCAGTCGCTCGATGGCGAGCATATCGTCCAGTCGCACCATTTCGACCGGCGTATGCATATACTTCAGCGGCAGCGACAAAAGCGCGGTGACCACGCCCTGGCGCGAGATTTGAATGGCCGTGGTGTCCGTTCCACTGCGGCCACCGGGGCAAACGGACATCTGGTATTTCAGTTCCTTTTCCTCTGCGATGGATCTCAGCGTATCCACCAGCGCACGGTTCATGTTCGGGCCGATCTCAATGACCACGCCCTTGCCGCACTCGGTGTAAACCTCCGGTGCATCCGGCGTTTTGCCGTGCGTCACGTCCACCACGATGGCAATGTCCGGCTTCATGCTCCATGCGCCAACGGTCGCGCCACGATAGCCAAGTTCCTCCTGCGTGCTGATAAGGCAGCAGAGATCCACGCCAAGCTCCCGCACGCTGAGAAGCTCGAAGGCTTTCAGGATAACAGCCGCGCAGCTTCGGTCATCCAGTGCCTTGCCGCAAAGCCAGTTGTCGCCGATTTCTTCGCAGGACATGGCATATACCACCGGTGTGCCGATGGGCGCGGCTTTGAGGGCTTCCTCCTGCGTCATGCCGATGTCGATATAGAGCTTATCGGCCGGTATGGCCGCGTTGGTGCTGTCGGATTCCAGCAGATGCGGCGGCAGCGTGTCGATCACGCCGAACAGCGGCTGCTTGCCCAAAACGCGCACCTCTCGCGCCGGAAGCATGCGCGCATCCACGCCGCCAAGTGAGGCAAAGCTCAAAAATCCGTTTTTTGCCCCAGTCGTGATCAGACCGATCTCGTCCATATGGGCGTTGAGCATCACACGCTTTGCGCCCTCGCGCCCGCAGTATTTGAAGGCCATCAGATTGCCGAGCGCATCGGTTTTGATCTCGTCGGCAAAGGGCGCAAGATAATCGCGCATGATCTCAAAAACCGGGGTTTCGAAGCCGGACGGCGCCCCTGCACCGCACAGGCGTTTTGTAAGTTCTTTCAGTTCCATTATTCAAGCTCCTCCACGATGGTTCGGAAGGTATTTCCGCGTTCTTCAAAGTTTTTGAATCGGTCAAAAGAGGTCGATGCTGGGGACAAAAGCACGATATCCCCTTCCACGGCCTCCGCTGCCGCTGCTCGCACTGTCTCGGTGAAATCGTCTATGCAGTGGATCGCGGGCGCCCCCCGCTTATATTCCGCCGCGTTTTCCACGGCGGCCTTGATCTTATCCGACGTAGCCCCTGTGAGATAAAGGCTCTTGACGTGTTCGCAGATGAGCGGACCGAGATCGTCAAAGGGCACGCCCTTATCCTTGCCGCCGGCGATGAGGATGAGTTTATCATCAAAGCAACGCAGACCCGCTTCCGTACGGCTGGGACTGGAAGCAATGGAGTCGTTTATAAAGCGCACACCGCGCAGCACACGAACCGTTTCCAGCCGGTGTGCAACACCCGCAAAGGTCGTAGCGGTATGCCGCAGGGCCTCGTCCGGCAAAAACGCCGACACGGCGGCAAACGCCGCCATCATATTCTCGATGTTGTGAACTCCGGGCAAACAGATATCGGATGCCGGCATGATAACACGCTCACTGCCGTTTTCGGCGCGGATTATATTCCCGTCCGGCGCAAGATACACGCCGTATTCCACGGCCTTTTGACGGCTGAACCAGCAAACGCGTCCCTGTGCCTCCGGCGCACAGGCCGCCGTGTCGGCATTGTCGGCATTGAGAACCAACAGGCTATCCGGCCTTTGATGCAGGAAGATCTGCTTTTTTGCGTCCACATAATCGGCGTAGCTCGGGTGAACATCCAGATGATTCGGTGCCAGATTCGTGATAACGGCCACATCCGGCGCGCAGCTCATGCTGTGAAGCTGGAACGAGCTGAGTTCCAGCACAACGATATCCTCCGCCCGCATATCCGGAATCTCCGCCAGAAGCGGCTTGCCGATGTTGCCGCCAACATGGACGCGATAGCCGCCGTCGCGCAGCATTTGGGCGATGAGCGAGGTCGTGGTGGTCTTGCCGTCGCTGCCGGTCACGGCGATGATGCGGCAGGGGCAAAGGCGCATGAAAACTTCCATCTCGCTCGTAACGAGTGCGCCTGCCTGCCGTGCGGCGCGAAGCGGGGGTACATCCGGGTGCAGTCCCGGTGTGCGGAAGATCACGTCCGCATCCAGCGCATCCAGATATCCCTCGCCCAGCGACGCATTCAGCGTTAGACCCTCAAGCTCCGGATGAAGCTCAGTCGAGCGGTCGCATACGGTGGGAACGATGCCCGCTTGGCACAAAAGCTTTATCAGCGGCCGATTGGACACACCGGCACCGATCACGGTCACGCGGCGATTCTTCAGACTGTCAATATATTCGTTCAGCGTCAAAGCACATAAGCCTCCCTTTTACCATTCTGATTATAGCCCCAAGCACCGCACCGCCGCAAGCAACGAATAGAAACAACTTGACAACATAAAATAAAAAGAAGCGGATGCGAACGGGCATCTGCTTCTTTTATGGTGCGAGTTTTCCTGTAAGCCGAGTTCTGTTGAAAACGGTCATCTATCTAGGCGCGGCGTTGCCGCCGTGCTCAAGCCACCTCCTATGGGGGGCCGGGCCAGCCTGTTCCCCAACCACGGTGTTGCTCCGGATAGAGTTTACAGCGGCGCTCTGTCACCAGAGCGTCGGGTGGTCTCTTAAACCGCCTTTCCACCCTTACCGCCCCGAAGGACGGCGGTTTATTTCTGTTGCACTTGTCCTGATGTCGCCATCGGCGGGCGTTACCCGTTATCCTTGCCCTGTGGAGCCCGGACTTTCCTCACGCACAGCCTTTCGGCTCGTGCCCGCGACCGTTCAGAAAACTCGCGCGGATATTATAGCACAGCGGGCGGAATTTGCAAAGGCGTTTTTGCGCCGGAGATAAAAGAAAAGCCGTATGCTGGTTTTCTCCTGCATACGGCTTTTGAAATGTTTAGTCGTTGTTTTCCCAGTTGTGCCAGATGTTCTGCACGTCCTCGTTGTCCTCGAACACGTCAAGCATCTTCTGCATATTCTTCAGCTCGCCCTCGCCGGTGAGCGTGATGTAGGACTGGGGAACCATTTCCTCCTGCGCGGACAGAAGCTTATAGCCATGCTCCGTGAGGTAATCGGCCACGGCGGTCACATCCTCCGGCGCGGTGTAGATGGTGAAGCAGCCTTCCTCGGTTTCCATATCGGCGGCACCGGCCTCCATGGCATCCATGAGGACGTTATCCTCCTCCAGCTCCGCTTCCTCGTTATCCACAACGATCACGCCCTTGCGGTCGAACGACCAGCTGACGCAGTTGGTGGCGCCGAGGTTTCCGCCGTATTTATCGAAGCAGTGACGCACTTCGCTGGCCGTGCGGTTGCGGTTGTCGGTCATCGCCTCCACGATCACGGCCACGCCGCCGGGGCCATAGCCCTCGTAGGTGACGGATTCGTAGTTAGAGGTATCGCCGCTGCCGAGCGCCTTGTCGATCGTGCGCTTGATGTTGTCGTTGGGCATATTGGCGGCCTTGGCCTTGGTGATGACTGCGGCCAGACGCATGTTGTTTTTCGGATCGCCACTGCCGCCTTCTTTGACCGCAACGATCATCTCGCGGGCGATCTTGGTAAAGGCCTGCGCACGTTTGGCATCCGCCGCGCCCTTGGTTTTCTGGATATTATGCCATTTGGAATGTCCGGACATTCTTACTCCCCCTGTGTTTACTATGTATTGGGAGTATTTTAGCACAACTTTCGCGCAATATCAACCATTACCTGCACTTTGGGATAAGAAGAAGTCCCTCGCATCGGCCCTCATTTGCCTCGCGTATCGCAGAACAGGTCGAGCGGTGCGCCTTGGCAAGCGGCCATAGTTCCTCCTCGCCGCCGCAGCGAAGCAGTGTGAGCGAGGGAACATCCGGCAAAGGCTCCTCTCCAACGACCAAACCGGTCAGGTGCAAAAGCGTGGTCATGCGCTGCGCGCGAAGATCAAGCTCGATCGATGCACGAAGTTCAATGCCGTTGGCACCGACCGCACTGAACACATTTTCAATAAACACGCCGCTGACCAGCAGCGTCTCCCCCTCCTCCGGCAACATCGGAACGACCTCCTGCACGCGGCGGCTCGCGCAGCCATAGCCTCCATCGGCACGGTGATACACGGCGCGGAAATTCACGGACACCTCCACGCCCTCGTCGCATACGTTCACACTGCTCACGCGCCCCTTGGCAAACAGGATGTCCCCTACCTCGCGCGGCGTTTCCACCGTGCAACTGACCGCATGCCGCAGCGATACCGGCCGCTGTGCGCCGCACAAGAGGCTCTCTCCAAACACCGGCTCGATGCGCCTACGATTGGAATAGGCATCCGCCACATAGGCAAGCTCCGCCTGGCGGCGGCATACGACCTGTGCAAGCAGATGCAGCTCAAGGCCGAGCTTACCGCCACTGTGTTCAGGCAGGTCAAAATACGCCCCTGTGAGCGAAAGCATGATCTCCGGCGCGCTTTCCGTCTCACCATCGATCTCCATGATCTGCGAAAACGTGGCTTCAAAGCTGCATGGATACACGACTTCCTCTCGCTGAAGCAACAAAAAGCAAAAGGCCCGCCCGCGAAACACGAGCTTATCGCCAGCAAACTCCGTTTCGTCCGTTCGAAGCATCACCCGTTGGCTCAGGATCCCGTCCACCTCGTCCAATGCGGCCGGAAGCGGGATATCGTCCGTGACCACAAAGGTTTTCTCCCGCACATCGGTCACGAGACTTGCTATTTGCTTCGCACACAATGTTTCCACGCCTGTATCGCTTGCCGCCACGCCGCCGATCAGTTCCAGATGCTCCTTGCGGTAGCAATAGCCCATGCCGGTCAGCTCCACGCGCACAGCGGCCTTGCGGGAATTTACGATCTTCCCTTCCACCGAGCGCACCCGCAGCCGTACGAGCGCCATGCAGTCATCCTCCACCGTGGCCGGTGCCGTGAGCGTTGAGCTCATATTCACCGACAGGGAACGCAGCACGTTCTCTCCCTCCGGCTGATACAACAGCTTCACGGCAATATCCGCCTGCACGGTCAGCCGCCCGCCGCCAAGTTCCTTGCTTCGCAGTGACAGCACCGCCTCCGCGTCCAGAATAACGCCGAGATCCGGCATACTGTCCGGCACGACACATTCGGCGTTTTCCTCGCCGCCGATAGCGCCGGACCATATCAGCTTGTGATCCATATACGATTGCTTTTCAAACGCCGTGTCCATAATCTCATGCTCCTTGTATTGGTTTGCTACCAGATTATGAACCACGGCGCGGCGATATGCCTACGCCCGCAAAACGGCGATCCCACCGCATATGAGCGCGGCGGCGCTCACGATCCACCAAAAGCCGCTTGGCAGGAGCAGCCCCAGCAGTATAAGAACACCCAGTCCGATGGCGAGGCACCCGCCCCAATGGCCGCAGGGACGGCCGCAATTGTTTCGGCGCATAAAAATCCCTCCCGCATTATTCTATGCGAGAGGGTCTTGACGGGTCATTTGATCTGCCAGTCGGGTATCTGTGCTGCCTGCTCATACAGGCGCAGATAGGAGCGATGGCGACTTTCGGCGATATGACCATCGGCCACAGCCTGCGTCACAGCGCAGTCCGGCTCTGCGCGATGGGTGCAGTCCAAAAATCGGCAGTCGTTTGTATAGTCGGAAAACTCCGGAAATAGTCCGGCTAATTCTTCCTTGCGCAGACCAAGCGCCGCGCCGTCGTCATAGGCGGCAAAGCCCGGCGTGTCTGCGACATAGGTATCCGCCCCGAGATCGAAAAATTCCACATGGCGCGTCGTATGCCGCCCGCGACCGAGTTTCTGGCTCACCTCGCCCGTGGCAATGGCAAAGCGATCATCCAGCGCGTTCAGAATGCTGGATTTTCCAACGCCGGAGTTACCTGTGAAGCAGCACACACGGCCGCGTATAGCTTCGCGCAGGGCATCCAGGCCCTCGCCGGTCATTGCGCTGACGCGAATGGTTTGATAGGGCGTTTTGGCATAGATGGCACAAAGCTTATCGCCGGGGTCAAGGTCGCATTTGTTCACCACGAGCAAAACACCGCATTTTTTCTTTTCGCACTGCGCTGTGACCATATCGATGAGATATGGGTCCGTGACCGGGATGGCGGCGGAGACGATCATGACGAGCCGATCGACATTGGCAACAGCCGGACGGGTGAAAAAGTTTTTCCGCGGCAAAAGCTCTGTCACAGTGCCGCTGCCATCCGCTGCCGGTTCAATGACCACGCGGTCGCCCACAAGCGGCGATTGTCCATTCAGCCGAAAGCGGCCACGCGCACGGCAGCGATAGGTCTGCCCTTCCGTGCGGACATAATAGAAGCCGCTCAGTGCTTTGACGATGATCCCTTCCACGCTCACTCGCCTTCGGGCGCGGATTCGGTTTCCACTGGGCCACTGCCTACCTGCAGATAGATCTTGGTGTTGGCCACGATCTGCTCGCCGGCTTCATAGTTCTGCCAAAGGACCAGATCGGTCTCCTCGGCGCTCGAGGAAACATAGGTGATCTCGTTTTCCGTGCAAACAAGCTCAAGCGCGGCCAACTGCGTAAGCGCCTCCGCCTTGCTCGCGCCCACCAGATTCGGCATATCGACGTATTTAACGTCGGGGCCCGCGCTGACCGTGATGGTCACATAGGTGCCCGCCGCGACGGCCGAGCCAACGTTCGGCTTGCAGCTGATAACAAAGTCCGCCGTGACGGTATCGGAGGGCGAAAGCTCCGTCATAACGTTCAGGCCGAGTTCCTGAAGTGTGGTCTGAACATCGGGATAATAGTCGTTTATGATGTCGGGGATGGTGACAAGCTCAATGCCGGACGAGACCGTGAGCGTGACGGGAATGCCCTCATCGGTGATCATGCGGCTGGAACCGGGCTCCGGATCCTGCTTGACGACCGTGCCGACGGGCGAGCTTTCGTCCGCCTGATAGACGATATCGAAATCGAACAGCTCCGTGAAGGCGGGATCCTGCACCACGGAATCGGCATAGAGTCCGGCAAAATCCGGCACAGCCGTGCGTTCAGCCTCGCGGAAAATGCCGCGCAGCCAATAGTTCCAGACAAAGCTTCCTAAAAACAGTGCAAAGCAAAGCACCAGGCCAATGCCAAGCAGCAAGCTGATCTTCGCGGCGCGGGTGCGGCGGCGAACATAGGCCTGCTTGGAAAGCTCGCCGGCGCGGCTGATACGCGGCACATCCCGACGGATCAGATGCAGCATCTCCCCGCGCTGCGCGGGCGTGGCATCCTCGGGCAGGATGGTGCGGCGCTCCACCAGCGGCGAAGTCATCCCTTTGCGGAAATCTTCCAGATCGGCCAGCATCTCATCGGCGGACGGATAGCGCTCCGCCGGGTCGGCCTGCATGGCCTTGAGCGTGATGGCTTCCAGCTCCTCCGGAATTTCCGGATTGAGCGCCGTAGGCGCATCCGGCATCTGCGACATCTGCTGCACAGCCACCTCAGCGGCGCTGGAGCCGTCATAGGGAAGCTTGCCCGTGAGCATTTCATACATGACCACACCGAGAGAATAGATGTCGGTTCGTGCGTCGATGCTCTCGCCGCGTGCCTGTTCCGGCGAGATATAGTGGATGCTGCCGACGGCTTCGTCGGAATCCGGCTGGTTGGGTGCGTTCTCCACCATGGCAATGCCGAAATCGGCTACCTTGGCCGTTCCGTCCTTGGGAAGCATGATGTTCTGGGGCTTGATATCCATGTGGATGATGCCCTTGGAATGGGCGTGAGAAAGCGCGCGGGCGATCTGCGTGGCAAAATGCAGCGCTTCCTTCCAGCTCAGAACGTTTTTCTTTTTCAGATATTGCTTGAGATTGATGCCGTCCACATATTCCATCACGATATACTCCGTGTCGCCGGAGGAGACAACGTCATACACGGCGCGGATATTCGGATGCGACAGCATGGCAACGGCTTGATATTCCGTGCGGAAGCGACGGCGGGATTCGGCATCCATGGCCACATCGTCCTGCAAAACCTTTATGGCCACATTGCGTTTGAGCTTATCGTCAAAGGCTTTATACACAACGGCCATGCCGCCAACGCCCACAACGTCTTTTATCTCATAGCGGTTATCAAGCTGCTTGCCGATCCGCCAGTTTACTTTATTGCTCACGTTTTGCCGCCTCCTTTTCAAAAATCAGCACAACAACGGTGACATTATCGCGCGCTCCGGCTTCCAGCGAGGCTTCGATCAGCTCGCTGCATATCGCTTCCGGCGTTTTTCCGGAGGCGCAGCAGGCCGTGATGGCCTCATCCGTCAGGGCGTTTGTAAGTCCATCCGAGCAAAGCAGGAACACATCGCCCTCTTTGGCCTCGGCCTCGAAAATATCGCTGCGGACCGTGCGCTCGCCGCCCACGACGCGCGTGATGATGTTCTTACGCGGATGCTTGCGCGCCTGTTCGCGCGTAAGGCGGCCCAGGTCCATCAGCTCCTGCACGAGAGAGTGGTCATGCGTCAGCTTCGTCATAACGCCGTCGGATATGCGATACGCGCCGCTGTCGCCCACGTTGAGAAGCGTGACACCATCATCGTTCGCATACAGCGCCACAAGCGTTGTTCCCATGCCTTCGCACTCTGCATCGTTCATCGAGCGGACATATACCTCGCGGTTAGCCTTTTCAGCGCCGGAGCCAAGGCTTTCGGCAACGCGCTCTCCGCCGCCGGCCTCCAACGCCGCCGCTGCATGGTCCATAAAGCTGGAACACGCAAGCTCACTGGCGATCATACCGGCGGCCGCACCACCCATGCCGTCGCACACGGCGGCCAGGACGCCGCAGGAGAGCGTGCGGATGGCAAAGCAGTCCTGATTCTCCTGCCGGATCTTCCCTATGTCGCTCAAACCAAAAATTTTCATTCTTTCCTCATCTTCTTTCGGCGAAGCTGCCCGCAGGCGGCATCTATGTCGCTGCCGAGACGACGCCGGACCGTCACTGTTACGCCGCCATCTTCCAGTATTCTCACAAATTCTTTCAATGCCTCCGGTGTGGATGGCATCAGGTCGCGCTCCGACACATAGTTGAGCCGTATCAAATTCACATGAGCGCCTGTGCCTTTGAGTTTTTCGGCCAGCAGACGTGCCTGCTGCGGCGTATCGTTTACATCGCGGATGAGCGCATATTCAAAGGAGATGCGCCGCCCGGTCTTTTCAAAGTAACGACGACAGGCATCGAGCACCGCATCCACGCCCCGCCCGCGGTTGGCGGGCATGATCTTCGAGCGTGTTTCATCGTCCGGAGCGTGAAGCGATACGGACAAAGTTAATTGTAAGTTAAGTTCTTCCAGTTTGTCAATCTTTTCAGTCAAGCCGCAAGTGGAAAGCGAGATATGGCGCATACCGATATCGCGCCCCTGATCGCAGTTTATTAGCCGCAGAAAGCGCATGACATTTTCGAAGTTATCCAGCGGCTCGCCGATGCCCATGAGCACGATGTTGGAGATGCGGTCACCGGCCTCGATCTCCGTGCGCAGGACCTCATCGAGTATTTCGGACGCTTCCAGATTCCGCACCAGACCGCCCAGTGTGGACGCACAAAACGCGCAGCCCATCCGGCAGCCCACCTGTGAGGAGATGCAAACGGTGTTGCCATGCTTATAGCGCATGAAAACCGTTTCCACGCTCTCGCCATCCGGAAGCTCCCAGAGGAATTTGATGGTGCCGTCCTGTGCCGATTCCTGCCGCTGCAGGGGCTTGAGCGACGGGATGGTATACACCGCGTCCAGTTGAGTCCGCAATGCCGCGGACAGGTCGGTCATCTCCTCGAACGAGCGTGCGCCGCGCGAGAGCCAGCGGAACACCTGCTTAGCCCGAAATTTCGGCAGGCCAAGCGCTTCAAATTCCGCCGTGAGCTCCTCCGGCAAAAGCCGCTTTATATCCCGTTTTTTCGCCTCATCCGGCATGCGTAAAACCCGTCCGTTCCGTCGGTATCCGGCCAGAACGTCCTTTCCTGCTCAAGTTCAAAGTCCGTGTTATTGCTTAAAAAGGCGTGCGTCACGCCCTGATTTTCCGCCTCGCGCCATGTGCAGGTGGAGTATAGGATCGCCCCGCCCGGCTTCACGAACGCGGCCAGATGGCGTAGAATATCGTCTTGCAGCACGGGAAGCGCCTTCGTTTCGCTCATGTCGCGATAGCGTATCTCTGGCTTTTTGCGTATTACGCCAAGACCGCTGCACGGCACATCGGCAATGATGACATCAAATAGCCCCTCGTCGATCTCGCGCGCATCGCGGATGCGGCAGTCGATGCAGCCAAGGCCCATGCGCTCGGCGCCATCGGCCACCAAGGCGAGCTTTGCGCCGCTTATATCGCAGGAGACGATCTCGCCCTCATCGTGCATATCGATGGCGGCAGCGAAGCTTTTGCCGCCCGGTGCGGCACAGGCATCCAGCACGCGCATACCGGGCTTCACGCCCGCCATATAAACCGCCGCGCGAGCGGCCGGATCCTGCACATAAAACAGTCCATCCTGAAACTCCGCGCGTTCGGCCACAGCTCCGCCGGGCAAGACCAGGCATCCATCCACGCCTTCAACCGGCGTGGCGCCAAGGCGATCGGCCAGTTCTTCGCTCGTGATTTTCAGCGTGTTCGTTTGAATATAGGTCGCCGCCGCTTCGTTATCAAGCGCCAGCACTGCCGCCGCGCCCTCATAGCCGCGCAGGGCGATCAATTCCTCGACCAGTTCCTGCGGGTGGCTCCATCGCGTGGCAAGGTACGCCGCATTTCCTTCGTTCGGCACGGCGGGCGCGCCCTCGGCGGCGATACGCCGCAGCACGGCGTTCACAAGTCCGGCCGCGCGGGTATAGCCCGCATTTTTACACAGCTTCACGGACTCATTCACTGCAGCTGTCGCCGGAACACGGTCCATGAACAAAAGCTGATATGCGCCGAGGCGCAAAATATCCCGCAACTTGGGTTCAAGCTTTCCTTTGGCATAGTGGTCGATGCAAAAATCCAGATAGGTGATGTTTTGCAATGTGCCAAGGAACAGACGCGAGCAAAACGCGGCATCCCGCCCGCTCAGCGCACGGCGTTCCAGCAGCGCGGATAAAGTCTGGCTGCTCCACGAACCCGCCCGACGGCAGCGTTCCAGCGCGTCAAGAGCTGTTTTTCGCGGCATCTCAAACCTCCATCGGATGGCCCAGCAGATATGCCGCCGCGCTCATCCGCTTGCCACCGGAGGCCTGAAGCTCCAAAATGCGGATCGTCCGCCCGCCCGCGCAGGCGACCTCGATCCCCTGCTTTCCGGCGCTCACAGGACTGCCGGGCGCTTTATCCGTCTGGTTTTCCGTAAGCTCGGCGTCGTAGATCTTAAATTCCGTTCCATCCAGCACCGTCGTGGCGCAGGGCCAATCCTGCAAGCCGAAGATCTGCTTCAAGATCATGCGCGGCTCGCGGTTCCAGTCGATGGGCGAAAGCTCTTTTGAAAGCATGGGCGCAAAGGTGACAAGGCTCTCGTCCTGCGGGATGCGCGGGGCCGTGCCGTCCTCGATGGCGCGCACGGTTTTGACAAGAAGTTCCGCGCCCATGGGAGCCAGACGCTCAAACAAAGCGCTGCTGGTCTCTTTTTCCCCAATAGGGGTCTCGGCCGTGAAGATGATATCACCGGCGTCCATCTCCGTGGCCATGTACATGCTGGTCACACCGGCGGTCTCGTCGCCATTGATGACGGACCATTGGATAGGCGCGCTGCCGCGGTATTTCGGCAGCACGGAGCCATGGATATTGATGCAGCCGTATTTCGGCAGCGCGAGAATATCGTCCGGCAAAATGCGGCCATAGGCAACGACTACGATCATATCGGGCTTGAGCGCCTGAAGATCGGCCAGCGCCGTGCCATCGCGCAGCTTGGTGGGCTGATACACAGGGATGCCATTCGCCTCGGCCAGTTGCTTCACAGGGCAGGCAGCAAGCTTGTGGCCGCGGCCTTTGGGCTTGTCCGGCTGGGTGAACGCGCCAAGGATGTTATAGTCCGCGCGGATGAGTGCATCCAGGCACACGGCGGCAAAATCCGGCGTGCCCATGAAAACGATGTTCATTCGTCTCCCTCCGCGTCCTCTTGCTCGGCGTAGTAGGCGTTCAGTTCCTCCTCGGAGAGGATATGCGTGGTGATGTCCGTGAAAAGCTGGCCGTCCAGATGGGCAAGTTCATGGCAGAACGCGCGTGCCGTCAACCCCCAGCCCTCGATCTCAAAGGTCTCGCCGTCGCGATCCTGCGCGCGGAGTTTGACGTATTCCGGCCGCTTGACCATGCCATACACGCCGGGAACGGACAGACAGCCCTCCGGCCCGTCCTGCTCACCCTCCTGGGCGATGATCTCGGGGTTTACAAGCTCGATGATATACTCATCCTCGTCCTCATCCACATTCGTTTCCAGCACGACCACGGCGCGGCGCAGAATACCCACCTGCGGTGCGGCCAAGCCAACGCCATTGGCCTGACACATGGTCTCAGCCATATCGTCCAGCAGGTCATGAAGCTTCTGGTCAAAGGCCGTGACCGGCCGGCAGTGTTTTTGAAGGGTTTCGTCGCCCTTTTCGAGTATCGTTCTCAGACCCATTGTTTCTCCATTCAGTCCAAGGGGTCAAAATCGGCATATACCGAAACGCCCCTGTATTTTTTATCGTTATTGCAGGCCAATAGCGCAGCGGCCACGATGCGGCGTACGGCGGCCGTTTGGCTGCTGGTGACCGTGACGCGGTAGCGCCAGGTTTTGTTCAGCCGCGCCACCGGCAGCGGCGCCGGGCCAAGCACTTTTGTGCCGGGCATATCCGCCGTTTCCTGCACAAGCAGCGCCCGAATATCCGCGCAGCAGCGCAAAACCGCGGTCTCATTCTCCCCGCTGGCCGTGAGCACGAACAGATCGCCAAACGGCGGCGAGCCGGTCAGCTCCCGCACGGAAAGCTCCGCATGGTAAAACTGCTCGTAATCCTGTGCAGCCGCCAGGCGAATGACCTGATTTTCCGGCGTGAATGTCTGGATAACGGCGCGGCCCGGCTTTTCAAAACGGCCGGAACGACCGATGACCTGCGTGATGAGCGAAAAGCTGCGCTCGGAGGCGCGGTAGCTGCCAGAATAAAGGCTCTGATCGGCGGAAAGCACGCCCACCAGTGTGACATTTTCAAAATTCAGCCCCTTGGTGACCATTTGCGTGCCGACCATGATGGGGATGCGCTGGCTGCGGAATTTTTCAAGCAGTGTGCCGTGGCCGGTCGAGGGCGTGACGGAATCGGTGTCCATACGCAGAACCTCAACACCCGGAAAGAGCAGATTCAGCTCTTCCACGACCTTCTGTGTGCCCGCGCCCACATAACTGAGCCGTCCGCCGCATTCGGGACACGCGCTGTCCGGCCTTTGAACATGGCCGCAGCAGTGGCACATCAGGCGATTGCCGACACTGTGGTAAGTGAGCGCGCGAGTGCAGTTGGGGCAGCTATAGGTGAAGCCACATTCCACGCAGGTGACGAGTTTGTTGGCACCTCGCCGGTTGAGAAACAGGATCGACTGTTCCCCGCGGTCGAGGTTTGCCTGAAGCTCCGCGCGCAAGGCCGAGGATATCACACCGCCGTTTCCGGCGCGCAGCTCCTGCTTCATGTCCACGATGCGGACCTTCGGCAGACGCATGGCATTATATCGCTCCGGCAGACGGAACAGACTGTAGCGTCCGGTCTCGGCGCTATACATGGAGGAAACATCCGGTGTGGCACTGCCGAGCAACAGCAGCGCTTTCGCCTGCGCACACAGGAACTTGGCCACGTCCCGCGCATGGTAGCGCGCGGCGTTTTCGGATTTGTAGGTGTCCTCCTGCTCCTCGTCGATGATGATGCAGCCGAGATCCTGCACCGGTGCGAAGATGGCGCTTCGCGTGCCGATCACGAGCCGTGCAGCTCCGCTGCGGATGCGCTTCCATTCGTCGTAGCGCTCGCCCATGGAAAGCGCGGAATGTAAAACCGCGATATCGTCGCCAAAGTGGGAGGAAAACGTTTTGAGCATCTGCGGTGTGAGCGCGATCTCCGGCACGAGCAATATCGCCGTTTTCCCTGCGCGCAGGACGCGGTCGATCAGATGGATATAGACCGTGGTCTTACCGGATCCGGTAACGCCAAACAAAAGCGCGGCCTTGGCCTCATCCCGCTGCGCAAGCGCCCACAAGCCCTCAAGCGCCTGACTCTGCGGCCCATTGAGTGTAGGAAGCGGCTCACTCTCGCCCGCCTCATACTGCGGTCGGCGCAGGGATTCCTCCTGCGTGATACGAACAAGACCCTTGGCGCACAAGCGCTGAACGCTGTCGCGCCCCGAGCCCGTGAAATAACACAGGTCGGCCACGGAGACCTTATCCAGCTCGCACAAAACGCGCAAAATGGCCGTTTGCCGCACGGCGCGGCGATTGGCCTCGATGGCTGCAAGGGCTTCCTCGCGGCTGACGGCAAGCGCCGCCTTTTGCACCATGCGGTCGGATGCACGGCGGCTCTGGTCGCTTTCGGTGAGCAGAACTCCCTTTTTCACCAGCGAAGCCAGCGCCGGCCCCGCGTTTTTCGTTCCAAATACCGCCTCCACATCCGCCAGCGGGCAGCGTCCATCATGGCCGAACACGGCATCAAGAACGAGCTGCTCCGCCTTGGATTTTCCGGCGGCGGCATAAGCCCTGTCGCGATCATAGCCCGGTGCAAGGGTATACAGCGCGCTGACTTTATACCACAGTCCTGCGGGCAATATGGCCCGCACGGCATCGGACACGGTGCAGAAAAAGCGCTCACGCATCCACAGCGCCAACTTGAGCTGTTCCGGTGTGAGGATGGGCTGCTCGTCCAAAAGCGAAAGAATGCTTTTGAGGCTTTGCTCGTCCTTTTCGCTCAGCGCCAGCACCACGCCCTCGCGCGGACGGCTGCCGCCGAACGGCACCGCAACGCGCATACCGGGCCGAAGCTGCTGTTTGAACTTGTCGGGCACGGTGTAGCTGTACGGGCGATCAAACCAATAGCTCACGCCCGAAACGGCCACACGCGCGGTCATCGCGTTTTCCATATCGTACCTGCCGTATAAATGCGCCGAAAAGGCGGGGATGGCCCGCCTTTAGTCGATGATGAAGCGCTCGTCCGCTGATGCGGTAAGCTCGTCCTCCTCGGTCAGGGGGACTTCGTCGTTCACGCTCAGCTTGCCGGTATAGACCTCGTCAATGGCGCTGGAAACCGGCTTTTTCGTGAGCGGTTCGCCCTCGCGTTCGGCTTCGGACGCGATCTTGCGGGCACGCTTGGCAACGAGATTAACAAGCATGTAGCGGCTGCCGACCTTGCTGACAAGGTCGTTCATGGGGGGATAGAGCATCATAAGGCATGGCCTCCTTCTTGAATGTACTGGATTTGGAATTCCGAGCGGCAGCGGTAAGCCGTGATGATCGACTCAAGCCGCGCCGAGGATTGGTTGGCATCATCGTTGATGATGATGTAGTCATAATTGGATGCGAGCTTATACTCGCGAACGGCGGTCTCCAACCGTTTTTTGATGCGGTCCTCCGTGTCGGTGCCGCGTCCGCGCAGACGGCGTTCAAGCTCTTCCAGCGACGGCGGACACAAAAACACACTCACGCAGTCTTCCCGCTTGGCCATGACCTGCGCCGCGCCCTGTACCTCGATATCGAGCACCACGCATTTGCCCTCGGCAATGGCCTTATCGATGGGGGCCGATGGCGTGCCGTAGCAGTTGCCGACGTATTCGGCGTGTTCGAGGAATTCGCCGTTTTCCACCATGGACGAAAAGCGCTCGGGCGTGATGAAGTAATAATCCAGCCCGTCCACCTCATACGGTCGGGGGTCGCGGGTCGTGGCGGAAACGGAGAAGCAAACATCGTCCCGATCCTGCATGACCTTGCCGATAACGGTACTCTTTCCGGCGCCGGACGGCCCGGAAACGACCAGCAGCAGTCCTTTATCCTTCAACATTCTCGCCTCCCGTCTTTCCGGCTATACGCTGGCTCAAGGTGTCCGGCAGAAGCGGACAAAGGATCACATGACCGCTGTCGGCCACGATGACGGCGCGGGTCTTGCGCCCATAAGTGGCATCGACCAGCCGCCCGTTTTCGCGCGCCTGACTGACAACGCGCTTGATGGGGTTCGACTCCGGATCGACCACGGCCACGATGTGCTCCAGCGAAACGTAGTTGCCGAAGCCGATGTTGACAAGATTACTCAATATTCTGCACCTGCTCGCGTATTTTTTCGATCTCTGCTTTCATATCGATGACCACCTTGGCGATCTGGCTGTCGGCACACTTGGAGCCGGTGGTGTTCGCCTCGCGATTCATCTCCTGAATGAGAAAGTCAAGCTTGCGTCCGATGGGTGAACCATCCGCCAACATCTGGCGGAACTGGGCCAGATGGCTGCGCATACGCACAGTCTCCTCATCCACGGCCACACGGTCGGCGTAGATGGCGGCCTCCTGTAAAATGCGGGCTTCGTCCACGGCAGCGGAGGCAAGCGTCTCCTGCATCTTATCCGTAAGCTTCTGGCGGTATTCCGCCACGGTCTGCGGCGAGCGCTCCTCTACCACGGCGACCATGCACTCGATGTTATCAAGTTTGGAGAGCAGATCGGCGCGCAGCTTCTCGCCTTCCCGCGCGCGCATGGCGTTATAGTCGTCAAGCGCCGTCTCAAGCACGGACACGATCGCCTTCGTCACGGTGTCGCGGTCGGCATCCTCGCGGCTGGTGGACAGAACCTCCGGAAAACGCGCCAGCGAGAGTGCCGTAAGGTCGTTATGGAGATCATATTGTTCCGAAAGCGTTTTCACAGCGGCGACATAGGCCTCCGCCAAGGGCTGGTTCACCTTGATGGTCACAGTGTCCGCCGCGGAAGAATCCACGCTCACGAACACATCCACCTTGCCGCGCGACACCTTGGCCGCCACGGCGGTGCGGATGGCCTCCTCGGCGAAGAGATAGCTTTTGGGCAGACGGACGGAAACGTCCAGGAAGCGGTTGTTCACGCTTTTCAGTTCGGCGGAAACGGCGATGGAATCAAGCTCGCCCTTGGCCCCGCCATAGCCGGTCATACTGTAGATCATTGAAAATACCCCGATATTCTTTCTATATAAAGCTTAACGAGAAAACTAAAGCAGATGTCATACGCGGCAAAGGCCACGGCCCCAAGCGGCCAAAGCACATACCAGTGCGATAAGATACCCTCCGGCAGTCCAATGCCCGCCGCAAGCAGCCACCACGCGAAAAACGCGGCAGTATATACACAAAGCTTGACTGCCCAGCAGGGCGTTTGCGCATGGATGCGACTTTCCAAAAACGCCTTCAGGATCGGATAAAAGCCGAAAAACGCGGTGTATAGAATGGCACATTCCTTTGCCGGCAAAACCAACAGCGCCAGCGCCGCGGTTATGACGTAAACACCGATGGCCCAGCCGAAGCCGTACATCATCAGCGCCGCTGCAGCGAAGAATCCGGCCAGTGCCGTCACGGCAAGCTGCGCCGAGGGAAGCACCGAGCCAAGGAATAGAAATGCGCTTCCGAGCGCCGTGAGCAACGCCAAGCGGGACAATCTTTTCGTGCTTTTGCTCATCTCAGCAGCACGGGATCAGGTCGCCGCCCATCATCTCGCAGCAGCAGTCGGCCATGATGGCGGACGAGCAGCAGTTGCACATATCCTGCTGGCTCATCTGCGAGCCGGTGAAGTTGGGGTTATAGTACGCCTGGCTGTTGCGGTTCATATAGTTGATGGCGTCGCGATATTCCGGATTGTTCGGCTGCATGGAAGCGGCCGTGCGGAAATAACGGCTGGCCTCGTCCATCCAGCCACGGCGCCAGTAGATGCTGCCCATGAGATAGTTCCACTCGGCATCGTGCGTTTGGATATTGTTGAGCATGGACTGTGCCTGATCGAGATTGCCGGAGTTGATGAGGTTGCGGATCTGGGCATACTGCGGATTGGCGGAATAGCCGGTGCGGCTTTGGCTTTGATACGCGCCCTGCGCGCCGCCGTAGCTTTGGCCGGAATAGCCGCCCTCGCGCTGCTTTTGGATGGTATCGTAGGCCTCGTTTATCTCTTTCATCTTCTCCTGCGCCAGATCGGCCAAGGGGTTATTGGCGTAGTTGTCCGGATGATATTTGCGGGCCAGATCGCGATAGGCTTTTTTTACTTCGTCGTCGCTCGCCTGGGGCGAAACGCCCAGCGTGCTGTAAGGATCGTTCATAAGCTCTCCTGTCGTTTATTTCTCTTGTTCCAGCTCCCGCTGAGTACCGATTCCGAAGCCCATGGGAGCCCATAATAGATAACGTTTGCAAGGATGCACTGCCACGCGTTGGCATCAAGCAGCACAAAGGCCGCCGCAATGCTGTTTTGCGTTTGGCATAAGATCGCGCGAACGGTTTGGACCTGCTCGTCCGTGAGATGGCCGCTTTCGGCGGGATAGCGAACTGCCAGCGGATTATACGAGCCGGTCTTGCGGTCATCCGCCAAGTCGTCCACCGCGTCGAGGATATATACATACCGCCCAAGCTGATACATGAGCACCTGCAGGGCGCGGCGACGTTTTTCCTCCGGTTCTTCCGCCGCAGCCGCCTGCAAAATGCGGGCAAAGGTGTCCGCCACGGCATCCAGACTCGGGCATTTTTCCGCTTCCAAAGCAGCAAGCTCTGCTAGGCACCGCCGCACCGTCTCGGCAAAGGACGGTCGTGCCGCCGATGCTTTGCGATACGCCGGTTTCAGTAGCGCGCGCGCCATGCGATAGACAAGTGCCTTGGCGAAGCCGGAATCCGCCACCGCGTCCGTAAGCTTCCACCATGCGAGAATGATGCTCTCATCCGCCGCCTTGGCGAGCGAAGCATCCGCGCACACGCAATCGCGCTTGCGCCAAAGTCGCGCCGGACAGCGCATTTTCTCGCACCGTATCTCCCCCGCCTGCGACAAAAGCATGGCCAGAAAGGTAAAATCGTAGTTCACGACAAAGCGGGCGAAGAAGCCGCCGCGGCGGGACAGTTCCCGGCACAGGGCGCAGTAAACGCCGTGGAACGCTTCGTATTCCGAGACCTTCAGCTCGCCCTTGAGCGGTCTTACATAGCCGTACATCAGCGGATATAGCTCGTCAGCTCATAGCGCGGGGCTTTCTTGCGCCGCCCGATCAATACCACAGCCAACGCGCCGAGGGCCAAGCCTGCAAAGCTGAGCGCGATGCACAACCCCTGCGCGCACCCCAGTGCATACGCGATGGCATAGCACACGAAAAACGCGGCCAGCGGCAGCATATACACGAAAAAGGTCAAACCCATGATGCCGGAGGTGCTGCTTGTCACGATCACGCGGTCACCCTCGCCGGCATGGATGAGGTTTTCCGCCTCGAGGAGAATATGGGAGTTATACTGGCAGGCCTCGCAGCTGCCGCAATTGCCGCCGCAGGCCGTGCCACGCAGAACGGACACCTCCGCCCGGCCGTTATCAAGCTTTCTGGTAACAACGCCGTTTTGCGTCACTGCGTTTCCTCCTGTGTCATAACAACGGTCATGGTATAATCACCGACCGCACCGGCATCGGGGAAGCCGTCCACATAGATGGTGGTCGGGGCGCGGCTGGTAACGGTGATGTCGCTCAGATCGGCCACGGCGCGGAGATTGTTGGTCGTGATCTGGGCCAAGGTCTCCTCCGGCGCACGGATCGTCACCGGCACGCCCAAAGTCATGATAGCCGCGGAATAGCCCTCCGGGCAGTTGATGTACTCAAGGTTGTAAACGGTATACGACGCGGTGGCAAGGCCCGTGAAATCGAGCGAGACCGTCGCCGTGGTCACACCGGACAGGTTGTCCGTGTCGTTCGGAAGCGTGATGGTGTATTCCGTTTCCGGGAAGCTCTGGTAGTCCGCCAGATCGATGGTGCCAAGATAGATCGTGTTCACACCGGCCAGCGTGGCGCTGTCGCCGGCGAGCATGATGCTGCTTGGCTCGATGGTCTTGACAACGTTTGCCGCCGTGGCGCCGCCGCCATCGACCAGCGTAACATCCAGCGCAACTTCTTTCATCATGTTGATCGTAAGCGTGGAGGAAACGGTCTCCGCATCGCACTGAACATCGCTGAGGTCAAGCTCGCCGCCCTCGGCATCGCGCAGAGTGAAGGTCGATTCCGCCGTAAAACTGGCATTGACATCCTCACGGTCGATGGTGACGAAAGCGCAGTCGATCTGCGAAAGCTTTTCTTCCGGACCGGTCAGCGTGATGGTGGATGGCTCGAATGTGAGGACCTTGTCGGCCACATAGCCATCCTGTGTTGTGCCGACGAACTCGCCCTTGACCACAACGGGCTTCGACGAGAGCTTGGACACCGTGAGGGAAACATACTCCGGACTCTTGCGCGTGACTGTCATGGCAGAGCTGTCCACATTGCTGGGATAGACCACCGAGTAACTCAGGGATTTATCACCCGTGCGGGTGATCTTGGTCAGATCGACCGAGGCGGTGAGATCGGCCGCTGTAAGGTTGGCGATGTAGCGGCGCGGGCCGGTCACAGTGACGGTAACGGTCTCGGTGTCCTCGTTCGTCAGGATAAGGCCCAGCGATTCGCGCATCGTGGATTCACCGGCATAGCTTACCTCCACGCCGGAAAAGGTTCGCGTTTCCTTCGCGCCGTAGGTCGTGGTGTAGAAACACCAGATCAAAACAGCGGCCACAAGGGACAGCGCCGCCACAAAGATACGGCTTGCGAAAAGGCGGTTGAGCCATGCGCTCGTGTGTTTATTCGGCTGCATTGTCATCCTCCTTTTGCTTTCTCGGTTTCCAGAAGGATCTTTCGGTTTCACTCTCGCCGGCAAGCAGCTCGTTTCGAAGCAGAGTCTCGAAGGTGTCCTGGCTCAGATGGCGTTTGAGCATTCCCTCCACCGCCAAGGAGATCGCGCCCGTTTCCTCCGAAACGATGGCCACGACCGCATCGGTCTGCTCGCTGATGCCAAGCGCGGCCCGGTGGCGCATGCCAAGATCGCGGCTGAGATTGCCATTGGACGAGAGCGGAAGCATACAACCCGCCGCCGTGATGCGGCCGTCCTTGATGATGACCGCGCCGTCATGCAGGGGGGATTTGTCGTAGAAGATGTTTCGCAGAAGCTCGGCGGAGATCTTCGCGTCGAGCAGGGTGCCGGAGTTGATAGCCTCGCCCAGGCGATTGTCCCGCTCGAACACGATCAACGCGCCAGTGCGGCTGCGCGACATGGCTTCGCAGGCGAAAACGGTTTGCATGATGGCGGAATCGGTGCTTGTGGCGCGGTCGCGCCCAAACAGAAACAGGCTCTTACTGCCCACCTTTTCCAGCGCGCGGCGTATCTCCGGCTGGAACAGGATGATAACGGCGAGAATGCCGATGTCGAACACAGCCTTGAGAACATAGTTCGTCATGCTCAGATTCAGCTCGCCCGAAAGCCACAGTGCCAGCACCAGCACAACGATCGCCGTTGCGACGCGGGTAGAGTTTGTGCGGCGGATGAAGCCGATAAGCCAATAGATCGCCACGGCGATGATGAGGATGTCGACCACATCGGCCAGACCGATGGAGCCAAGCAGCCGCACGGATTCAGTTAGGAATTTTGTTATCGTTTGCATAAGCTGCCTCATTATACGTTTTGCTTATTATCTCATTATATAACAAATACTCTTGCATGGCAAGGCAAATTATCCGCCAAGCTCCAATAAATATCCCGCGGCGGCACTCACCTGCTGCGGCGTGTTGAAGGGCGAAAAGCTGATGCGCAGCGTGCCGGTTTCCAGCGTTCCCGCCGTTTGATGCGCCTGCGGCGCGCAGTGCAGTCCGGCGCGTACAGCCACACCCCGCTCGGCCAGTATCTGCGCCGCCGTTTCCACGTCCATACCCGCGATACGAAGCGACAAAACGCCGCTTTGACCATCCGCACGGTCGCACGCGAACACTTCGATGGAACGGCTTGCGGCAATATTCTGCCGTATTCGGCGCATAAGCATTTGTTCGTGGGCCAGTATCGCATCCTCCCCGCGCTCGCGCACCCAGCGACATCCGGCCAGAAGTCCGGCCACGCCGGGGATATTGTGCGTGCCGGCCTCCAGGCGATCGGGTAGAAAATCCGGCATCTCGGCGTAGGCGCTGTTCGAGCCGGTGCCGCCGTAAAGCAGCGGCTTTGTCCCGTGGCCCACCAGCAAAACGCCGGTACCCTGCGGGCCGAGCAGTCCCTTATGCCCCGGCATGGCGCAAAACGCCGCCCCAAGCGAGGCAAAATCGATGGGCAGCACTCCGGCGGACTGCGAGGCATCCAATACAAACGGCACCCCATGCTCCCGACACAGCGCCGCGATGCGCGCGACCGGCAGAATATAGCCAAACACATTCGACACATGGGTGCAAAAAACCGCCGCTGCACCGGGTATTTTCGCTTGAAATCCCGCCACCATCGCCTCATCGTCAAACAGCGGCGTTTGCACCACATCCAGTGAGGCGCCCGCGGCATACAGCGGCCTTGTGACGGCGTTGTGCTCATAGCCCGAAATGACCACGCGGTCGCCGGACCTGACCAGCGAGTTCACTGCGATATTGAGTGCATGGGTGGCGTTGGAGCAAAACACGACCTGCTCCGGCTGCGGCACATGGAACATCTCCCCCAGCTCCAGCCGCGCATCGAGCAACAGGTCAGCGGCACGCATGGCGCTGGGATAGCCGCCGCGGCCGGGGCTGGACATGGTCTGCATCGCCTGTTCTACCGCCTGTGACACACACGGCGGCTTATAAAACGAGGTGGCCGCGCTGTCCAGATAGATCATGCCGTCACCTCCGCGTAGCCGTCGGGTGTCATGCGAAACACCTTCACCGGCTCAAGCGAGGCGCCCCGCAAGATCTCCCACGCCTGCGCATAATATTTCTCGCCCACGCGCACGCAATAACCGCAGCCGCCGGACGACAGCTCCCGCGGTGAACGCATCAAAAACGCGCTCACGCCACGCCGTTCCAGAACGCGGGCGCTGCGCTGCGCATAGGTCAGACTTTTGCACATGAAAAGATACATAAAAAATTCCTCCCGCCATGGTCACAAGCCATTGTATGCGGAAGGAAGTTTGTCTGTGTCAGCGAAGCAGGACGACGGCGTGGGCCGCAATGCCCTCCTCGCGGCCGGTGAAGCCCATGTGCTCCTCGGTGGTGGCTTTCACACTCACGGCGGAAAGCTCGATCGCAAGCGTTTCGGCGATGTTTTGACGCATTTGGTCGATGTGCGGCGCAAGCTTTGGCTTCTGGGCCAAAATGGTGCAATCGCAGTTTTCGATCTCATAACCCGCCTTGCGCGCAGCCTCTGCCGCGCCCTTTAGAATGAGGCGGCTGTCCATGCCCTCGGTCCATGCGGCGTTATCCGGAAAGAGCTTGCCGATATCGCCCAGTGCCGCCGCACCGAGAATGGCATCCGCCAGCGCGTGCAGCAGCACATCGGCATCGGAATGGCCGTCCAGCCCGTGCTCATGGGGAATGTCCACCCCGCCGAGAATGAGCTTGCGCCCTTCGACCAGGCGGTGCGCGTCGTATCCATGTCCGATCCTCATGACTCTCTCCCCTTCACGATCTGCTCCGCCATGGCAATATCCAGCGGCGTTGTGATCTTGATGTTTTCCTCGCTGCCCGGCGTGAGCGTGATGGGTGTGCCGATGGCCTCTGCCGCCGCACAGTCGTCCGTAATAGCAAGCTGCTTCTGGGCCGCATTGACCAGCGCCGCGCGGATGATATCCGCCTGAAACACCTGCGGCGTCTGCACGGCAAAAAGCGTGCTGCGGTCGGGCGTTTCGGCCACCACGCCGTCATAGGCGATCTTGATCGTATCGCGCACTGCGATGGCCGGAGCCGCCGCCAAATGGCGATGGGCGCCCCACACGGCGTCGGTGATGATGCGCTCGGTCACAAGCGGGCGCGCGCCGTCATGGATGGCGATGAGCTTGGCCCTCTTGGAAACGGACATCACGCCGGCATAGGAGCTTAAAACGCGCGTTTCGCCGCCGGGCACGACAAGGCGAACCTTTCCGCCGCCATAGGCTCTGGCCAGGCGTGCGGCGCGGTCCAAGATGCTCTCGCGCACAACAAGAACGATCTCCTGCACGCACTCCGCCGCCGCAAAGGCTTCCAAACTCAGGCCCAGAACCGGTTTGCCGCCGATCTCGGCAAAGAGCTTATCCGAGCCAAAGCGTGACGAGCTGCCGCCGGCCACGATCACAGCGGCGCAATACGGCAAGCGCAGATTTTTCAGGGTATCGGAAGTTTTTTTCATCGTTTATGTCCTTACTCGGCGAGGCGAAGAATATGCTTCTCGACCTCATCATAGGAAAGTTCCATGGCCAGCGCGATCTCCGAGGCAAGAATTTGTTTGGCTGCGTGCAGCATTTTGCGCTCGCCGGTGGATAGGCTGCGGACGCTGTCGCGGCGCAAAAGGCCCTTTATCACGCCCGAGACCGTGAGCAGATCGCCGCTTCGGATGCGCTGCATATTCTCGCGGTAGCGCTTGTTCCAGTTTGGCTCCATGTCCAGATCGATGTCCGGCACGCGGCGCAGGATATCGCGCAGCTCATCGCCGCTGAGGATGGGGCGCACGCCGACCTGATCGCAGGTGTCCTGCGGGAATTTGATGAGCATATCGCCAAATGGCAGGCGCATGACGTAATAAGAGCGCACAACGCCGTCGATGCGCTTTTGCTCTACCGCGGAAATGACCCCCGCCCCATGGAGCGGATGCGCGACCCGGTCGCCGATCTGGTAGCTCATGGCACTTCTCCCTCATCCGATCTTTCTATCTCATTGAAATTATATACAATTTCAGCCGTTTAGGCAAGTATTCCTACGGATTTCACGGGATAATTTTGACTATTTCCATACGAAAGGGCGCATTATCATGTTCAAGGACAAGAATCTGGCAAAAAACACGGCGCTGCTCACGGCCTCGTCGCTGGCGATGCGCTTTGTCGGTATGGTGTGGCAGGTGTGGCTGGCCGGACGCATCGGCGAGGCCGGCATCGGCCTGTTTCAGCTCATTCTGAGTGTGTCCAGTCTTGCCATGACGTTGGCTGTGAGCGGCATCCGATTCACGACAACGCGGCTGGTGGCAGAAGAACTTGGTCGCGGCAAATCGGGCAATGTGCGCGCAGCGGTGGGGCGCTGTGTGGTTTACGGCGCGGTGTTCGGCGCGATGGCCTGCGCTGTTTTGCTCCTATTGTCGGAGCGAGTCGGCTTTTTGTGGCTGGGCGATGCGCGCACCGTTGCTCCCCTGCGAGCCATGGCGCTGGGACTTCCCTTTCTGGCCGTCACGACGGTCATCTTCGGCTATTTCACGGCCACGGGCCGCGTTTGGAAAAGCGTTTGCGTGCAGATCGGACGCGAGCTGTTCATGATCGCCGTGACGGCGGCGCTGCTGGCAGGTTATGTGCGCGGGGACATCGAGCGCGCCTGCCGCAGCATCGCCATCGGCGGCACCATCGCAGACGGTGTGGCTCTTGCGGCGGCGCTGGTTCTATTCCTGCTGGATATAAAAAAGCACATCGAGCCCATGGGAGGCGAAAACTGCACAGGACTGACCGACCGTATGCTCACCATTGCCCTGCCGCTGGCCGCCGCCTCCTATGCACGGAGCGGACTGTCCACCTTTCAGCATCTTCTGGTGCCGCGCGGACTGCGGCTGTCGGGGCTTAATGCCGCGGCGGCGCTTTCGGCTTACGGCGTGATACAGGGCATGAGCTTACCGGTCGTTCTGTTTCCCTCATGCTTGATGATGGCGCTGGCGGAGCTGATCGTACCGAAGCTGACGCAATCGCAGATCGGCGGCAATGAGCGGGAGATCCGAACCGTGACGGGCGATATTCTGCATAAATCATTGCTGTTTTCGCTCGGCACGGCGTTTTGTTTTCTCGCGCTGGGCGATGGCTTTGGCGAAGCGCTGTATGGCTCGGCGGAGGCCGGAAAATACATCGCGCTGTTTGCACTGATCGTGCCGGTCATGTATATGGATATGATCGCGGACGGCTGTCTGAAGGGCTTGGGCGAGATGATGTTCTGCATGTATGTAAACATCGCCGACGCGGGGCTGTCCGCGCTTTTGGTATGGCTGATGCTGCCGCGCGGCGGCATTGCGGCGTATGTGTTTGTGATCTGCTTCACGGAGGCGTTCAACTTCG
>CAYLSA010000007.1:0-1742 GCA_964386575.1 uncultured Oscillospiraceae bacterium
ATCTGGCGCAAAGCCGCTTTTGCTACCATAACATCCACTTCCCGGATGACGACGGTGCGCTGGAGCTTGCGCGGCAGCGGCTTGTGTTTGAAGAACTGTTCGTTTTGGCGGCGGCGCTCGGACTCATGCGCGGGCGGCGAAGCGATCATACCGGCATCCGCTTTGCAAAAAGCGATATGGCCCCCTTCTGGGCTTCCCTGCCCTTTGAGCCGACGGCGGCCCAGCGCCGCGCCGTGGACGAAGCCGTGGCCGATATGACCGGCGGGCGGCCCATGAACCGGCTGCTGCAAGGCGATGTCGGCAGCGGCAAAACGCTGGTGGCAGCGGCGCTGATCTGGCTGTGCGCCCAAAACGGAAGGCAAGCCGCTTTTATGGCGCCAACGGAAATTCTGGCCGAGCAGCATTTTGCCAATCTCAGCAACATGCTCGCGCCGTTCGGCATCCAAACCGTAAAACTCACCGGCTCCATGACCGCCAAGGAAAAACGCGAGGCCGTGGCTCTTCTCACCGCCGGCGCGGCAAAGCTTGCCGTCGGCACCCACGCGCTCATCAGCGAGGCCGTGCAGTTTGACGATCTCGCGCTGGTCATCACGGACGAACAGCACCGCTTCGGCGTGGAGCAGCGCAGCGCGCTGGGCGCCAAAGGCGAGCGGCCCCATGTGCTCGTTATGTCCGCAACGCCCATCCCGCGCACGCTGGCGCTCATCATCTACGGCGATCTGGACGTATCGGTGCTGGATGAACTGCCGCCGGGACGACAAAAGGTGGACGCCTTCGCCGTGGGCGAGGATATGCGCGAGCGCATCCGGCGCTTTGTGCGGCGGCTGGTCGGCGAGGGGCGGCAGGTTTTCTGGGTGTGCCCCATGGTGGAGGAAAGCGAGGAGCTGCCCGAAAACATAAAAGCCGCCGAGCAATACGCCAGGCAGCTTCAATCGGAGGTTTTCCCCGAGCTTCGCGTATGCTGCATCCACGGCCGGATGAAGCCGAAGGACAAAGACAAGACCATGGCGGCCTTTGCCGCCGGTGAATACGACATACTCGTTTCCACGACCGTGATCGAAGTGGGCGTGGATATTCCGAACGCAGCGCTGATGATCGTGGAAAACGCCGACCGCTTTGGCCTTTCCCAATTGCATCAGCTGCGCGGCCGCGTGGGACGCGGAGAACACAAAAGCTATTGTGTTTTGTTCTCCGACGCCGAGGCTGAGGACGCACGCGCGCGCCTTCGCATCCTTTGCAAAACAAACGACGGCTTTAAGATCTCCGAGGAGGATCTGCGCCTGCGCGGGCCGGGCGATTTCTTCGGTTCACGGCAGCATGGTCTGCCCCAGATGCACGTGGCCGATCTCGCGGGCGATATGCGCACGCTCAAAGACGCACAATCCGAAGCCGAAGCGCTTTTGCGCGATGACCCGACGCTTGAAAAGCCGGAAAACCGCCCGCTCAAAGACCGCATCGACGCGCTGTTTTCCTTAAACGCCGACGGCTTCAACTGACCTTTGCCGAAGCACCGGACAGCAAAGCGCACAAAAAGTCACGCGAAAAAAACGCCGCTGCGTTAGGATACTCCCGTACGGAGGGACAGGCTATGGACTGGATACAAGGCATACAGCGTTCCATCGACTATGTGGAGGCGCATCTCGATGAGGACATCGACTATGTGCAGGCAGCGCGTGAGGCTGCCGCCTCCCCATTTCATTTTCAGCGGGTGTTTTCCGTGTTGTGCGGCTGCACGCTGGGCG
>CAYLSA010000007.1:1842-42965 GCA_964386575.1 uncultured Oscillospiraceae bacterium
TCCCCATTTCATTTTCAGCGGGTGTTTTCCGTGTTGTGCGGCTGCACGCTGGGCGTGTGTTTTTCCTCGGAGATGGACAGTTCCGGCTTTCCCTATGGCATTGGGGCGGAGTATAACGGCGTGCCGCTGGATGAAGAGGACACTCTGGAGCTGATCGAGCTGCCGGCGGCCACCTACGCGGTATTTCCCTGCCGTGGACAGATGCCGGATGCCTTCCGCAGCACCTATCTGCGCATTTGCTCGGAATTTTTCCCGCAGAGTTCGTATGAATACGGTGCGGGAACGGAGCTGGAGGTATACCCCTCCGCCAACACGAGCGATCCGGACTACTACTGCGAGATTTGGATCGCCGTGAAGGAGAAAAAATAATATCCAATACTTAGCCATATGGCAGCCCGCGGGAACGCCTCCCGCGGGCTTTTTGCGTTTCGGGCCGGAAAAGTTCTGGATTTTGCGGTGTTTCTATGTTATAAATGTAAGGTATGCCTGTTTTTTAGGAGTAAAAGCGATGGAAACGACACTGGAAACCGAAAGACTGATCCTTCGCCCCTGGCGTGCGGACGATGCGGAGATTCTGTATGAACTGGCGCGCGATCCCGCTATTGGGCCGATCACCGGCGAGATCAAAACAGAGCATTTCACCTGTCTCGCCAAACAGGAGTTTGACGAGCGCTGCAATTCATGAAATAGAAAAGGATAATTAATATTATGTGGTTTTGGCTTTCTATCGCCGCTTTGATCTGCTGGAGCGGCTCCGATCTGTTTTCGAAGATCGGCTGCAAGGAAAAAGACGACAAGCTCAGCCATCTCAAGATGGTCACGGCCGTGGGCATCGTGATGGGCCTGCACTGCGCCTACGAGGTATTCATCGGCGGCACGGAGCTGAATATGCACGTGCTCGTGACATATCTGCCCGTTTCGGCGCTGTACATCGGGTCGATGGCCATCGGCTATCTGGGTCTGCGCTACATTGAGCTTTCCATCTCCTCCCCCATCTGCAATTCCTCCGGCGCGCTGGTCGCCATTTTGACACTCATCACTGCCGGACGCGGCGAAGTGAACAATGCCCAGATCGCGGCGGTGATCTTGGTTTGCCTGGGCGTGATCGGTCTTGGCGTGGTGGAGGCCACGGAGGACGACGAGCTGCGCCTCGCGCGCCAGCAAAAGGGCAACCATATCTACACCAAATCCATTCTCGCCCTCGCCATCCCGGTCATCTACTGCCTGCTGGATGCGCTGGGCACCTTTGCCGATTCCATCGTTTTGGAAACGCTGGACGAAAACTCCGCCAACGCCGCCTATGAGCTGACATTTTTCGTGGTGGGCATGGTGTGCCTGTTTTACACCACCGTTATCCGCCGCGACAAGCTTGTGCCGAAGCGCGAGCTGCCCAAATACATCGGCGCGTGCTTTGAGACCGTGGGCCAGTTTGCCTATATCTTCGCCATCGGCGATTCCGATCATGTGATGCTGGCCGCGCCCATCATCTCGGCCTACTGCGTGGCCTCCGTTGTGTGGGGACGCATTTTCCTGAAAGAGCGGCTTTCCTGGAAGCACTACGCCGCCATCGCGCTGGTTGTGATCGGCATCGTGATCATCGGCATCTACGACGTATAAATTTTCCCAAACAGCAAAGGAGTAAACTATGATAACCTGTGAAAACCTCGGCCTGCAATACGGCGGCCAAGTTCTGTTCGACCGCGTTGACCTCAGCTTCACCGCCGGCAACTGCTACGGCATCATCGGCGCCAACGGCAGCGGAAAGTCTACCTTTTTGAAAATTCTCTCCGGCGCGGTGGAGCCGACGAATGGCCACGTTTACATCGATGCCAAATGCCGCATGAGCGTTTTGCGGCAGGAGCAGAATATGTACGACGACCATCCGGTTCTCGAAACGGTCATCATGGGCAACCCCAAGCTGTTTGAATGCGGCAAGGAAAAGGACGCCATCTACGAAAAGCCCGACTTTGACGACGCCGACGGCATCCGCGCGGCGGAGTTGGAGGAGCTTTACGCGGAGCTTGGCGGCTGGGAGGCCGAATCGGACGCCTCGCGGCTTTTGCAGGGTCTCGGCATCCCCGTAGCGCTGCATGGGCAGATGATGTATGAGCTGGAAGGCCGCCAGAAGGTCAAAGTCCTGCTCGCCCAAGCGCTGTTCGGCCATCCGGACATCATTTTGCTCGACGAGCCGACCAACAACCTCGACCTTGCCTCCACGGTGTGGCTGGAAAACTTCCTGATGGATTACGAGGGCACCGTTCTCGTGGTCAGCCACGACCGCTATTTCCTCAATAACATCTGCACCCACATCGTGGACATCGACTACGGCAAGATCAAGATGTACGTCGGCAACTACGACTTCTGGTACGAATCCAGCCAGCTGATGCAAAAACTCATCCGCGACCAGAACAAAAAGGCCGAGCAGAAAATCCAGGAGCTGCAAACCTTCATCGCTCGCTTCGCGGCAAACGCCTCGAAATCCCGCCAGGCCACGAGCCGCCGCAAGCTGCTGGACAAGATCACCGTGGAGGAAATGCCAGCCTCCTCCCGCCGGTATCCGTGGGTCGGCTTCAAGGCCGAGCGCGAACCGGGCAAAGACCGGCTGTTCGTCACGAACGTTTCCAAAACCGTCGATGGCGTGAAGCTGATCAACAATCTCTCGTTCATCATGGGCAAGGACGATAAGATCGCCGTGATCGGCGCGAACGAAAACGCCATTACCTGTCTGTTTAAGCTGCTCGCCGGCGAGCTTGAACCGGACGAGGGCGAGATCAAATGGGGCGTTTCCACTACGCAGGCATACTTCCCCAAGGATAACTCCGCGTTTTTCGATGGTTGTGATCTGGACATCATGGACTGGATGCGCCAGTTTTCCGAGGACAAGCGCGAAAGCTACCTGCGCACATTTTTGGGCCGGATGCTTTTCTCCGGCGACGAAGTTTACAAGCAGGTATCCGTTTTGTCCGGCGGCGAGAAAGTGCGCTGCATGATCTCGAAGATGATGCTTTCGGGCGCGAATGTGTATATGTTCGACCAGCCGACGAACCATCTCGACCTTGAGGCCATCGCCGCGCTGAACAACGGCATGGCCGCCTTCCCTTACAATATGCTTTTCTACAGCCACGACCACCAGCTCACGCAGACCGTTGCCAACCGCATCATCGAGCTGACGGACGACGGCTGCATCGACCGCCAGTGCAGCTACGACGAGTATATGCACATGATGGGCCGCGACACAAACGAAATACGCGAATGATCCAAAATGGCAGACAGGCTCTTGCTTGTCTGCCATTTTTGTATATTCTTGTTGCACAGGTGTTCTCAGGGTGTTATTATTTAAACAAACAAATTCAAAAGGAGAATCGATATGCGCAAGATCAGCCGAAGAGACTTTCTCAAAAGTGCGGCCGGTGTGACCGTCACGGCCGCGGCCGCCGGAATTTTGGGCACCGGCGTATTCGCCGCCGAGACCGACGCCGTCACCAGCGCGAGCGTGGCCGCGCAGGATGGCACGTCCGGCGGGCCGAGCGGCGGCTCCGGCGAGCAGGTGTTGCCCGATCTGCCCGATCTGTTCACAGCGCCCGCCCCCATCGCCGATGCGGACATCACGAAAACCTACGCGGCGGATGTGGTCATCGTGGGCTGCGGTTTGGCGGGTCTATGCGCGGCACGCAGCGCCGCCGAAGCCGGTGCGTCCGTGATCGTGATCGAAAAATCCACCAGCTACAACTATCGCTCCGGCCAGTACGGCATCTGCGGCAGCACGTTGCAGAAAGAGCGCGGCATGGATTTCGACGGCAGCGCCGCCGTGGGCGATCTGATGAAGGAAATGGGCTACCGGCCCGATCAGCGGCTTTGGAACTATTGGCGTGATAAATCCGGCGAGGCCTTCGACTGGCTGCTGGAGCCGGCGGACGGCAATGTGGACGTGATCGATATGTACGCCAAGGAATACGACCGCTCCAAGATCACCATCTGCACCGTTCACTGGCCGAAGCCCGAGGCTTACGACTCCGCCAAGGAATTCAGCCCCACCTATCCCGCCGCCACACTCACCTTCATCCCCGACCAGGGTGATATTCTGGCCCTGAACTACCAGAAATGCCTCGATCTCGGCGTGGTGTTCCGCTTTTCCACCTGGGCCAAGCAGCTTGTGCGCCCCGATCCCACCGGCCGCGTGGAGGGCGTGATCGTGCAGGACATGGAAGACCAATACTTCAAAGTCCTCGCGAACAAGGGCGTCATCATGGCCGCCGGTGATTACGGCTCCAACGAAACGCTGGTGAAGCATTTCTGCGGTGGCCGCACTTGGCCGACCATGTTCACCTCCTCCGATGCCAAGGGTGCTGTGACGAACATCGGCGAGGGCCAGTGCATGGGCGCATGGGTCGGCGCCAAGATCGAGGACGGCCCGCACGCGCCCATGACCCACACGCTCGGCGGTGCATTGGGCGTTGACCCCTATCTGCTTTTGAACACCGAAGGGCAGCGTTTCTGCAACGAGGATGTGGCCGGACAGCAGCTATCGAGCCAGCTTTACCGCCAGAAGGACGGCTACGGCTTTAGCATCTTTGACGACAATTATCCCGACCAGGTCGAGCTTATGCCCTGCTCCCACGGCTCGGTCAACCACGTTCTCCCGGCGGAGGATGTGCCGAATCTGGCGGGCGCCGTGATGACCATTGGCCGCTCCGCCATCACCAGCCGCGAGGCCGTGACGCGCAGCTGCACCACCGCCGATACCATCGAGGAACTGGCCGCGAAGCTCTATTCCGACAAAGCCGCGCAGGACAACATGATCGCCGCCGTGAAGCGCTATAACGAGCTGGCCGCAAAGGGCGCGGACGATGACTTCGGCAAGGACGCGCGCCGTCTGTTCCCCATTGAGAAAGCGCCGTTTTACGCAAGCCGCATCTCCGCCGGCAGTATGCTGGTTTGCCTTGGCGGCTTGAGCATCGACCCCGACACGCTGCAATGCGTGAACGAGGACATGACACCCATCGAGGGTCTTTACGCTATCGGCAACAACATGGGCGGCCGCATCGTGCAGGACTACCCCGTGACCATCGCGGGCGCGTCGCACGGCACCTGCCTCACCTTTGGCTATATCGTCGGCCGCAAAGTCGCCGAATTTTGATTTTATGATACACAAATCCCCCGAACGCACGGTTCGGGGGATTTTTTTCATGCATTTAGCTGGCGGTAGGTTCCGCGGATGAGGATGAGCGCGATGATAAAGGTCAGAACATCCGAGACCGGCATGGAATAAAGCACGCCGTCCAAGCCGAAAAACAGCGGCAAAACCCGCGCAAAGCCCACGCCGAACACGATGGATATGACGATCTGGAAGAATTTCATCACGATTCGAACGACCGCCATGGGGATCTGGGCGTATTGCTCCTGCGAGAACTCGGCGTCGAGCGCGCCGTATTTGCGCACCATATTGTTGATGGCGGCCATCGCCGCGACCAACGAGATCTGAGACAAGAAGCTGCACAGGCCCAGCACGAGCGCACGCCGCACCACAACGTCTTTGAGCCGGAACGACGCCTTATCCAGCCTCACGAGCTTGGTGTGGCAGAGATACCAAACAGCAAGCAGCGACGTGGCGATCTGGCCGCGACCGTGAGCACAACGGCGTTTCCCATGCTGCGACGGGCGTTTTCCGACTCGCCCTTGCCAAGACAGAGACTGACGAAGGCACAGCAGCCGTCCCGATCATGACGGCGATGGCCAGCGCAATGACCGTGAGCGGAAGGACGACCGTATTGGCCGCGTTGCCATAGGAGCCGAGATAAGCCGCGTTTGCGATGAAGATCTGGTCCACGATGTTATACAGCGCGCCGACCAGAAGCGAGATGACGCAGGGCACGACATAGCGTCCCATGAGCTTGCCCACCCGCTCAGTCGCGAGGGGCGGAAGATGATTCGTTTCCATCGATTAAACCTCCTGAAAAAACGCAAAAAAGTCGCTTGAGCGCGCCAGGACCCGGTATCAGATCACGGAAACGCTCGAGCAGGAGGACGGCTCCGTGCTGGTGCGTGTGCGCAAGCAGTATAACGACAAGGCCGAAGTGGACGAATACTTTGCGCAATCAAAAAGAACCGATGGAGTGTCCCATCGGTTCTTTTCGATTTATTCCGTCTCCGGCGGGATCATGCGCAAAAGCACATCCGTTTGCGCGATCTCAAAGCGAGAGCGCTCCGCCGCCACACGGCGGCACATAATAAGCTTATCGCGCAGCTTATCCACCGTTTCCTCCACGCCGCGGCGAACAGCCTCATCGTCCGACCACGCGTAAACAACGACCTTATCCGCTTCCAGCTCCACGCGGCGCGTGGCCTCATGCTTTCGGAACTCGAAGCGTCCGATCTCGCCGCGCAGGCTGTCGATATCGTACAGGAAGCTCACGTTGCGCTCGGCCGTGATGTCCAGCTCATCCGCCAGACAGATCAGCGCCGCCAGATACGGCAGGCACACAGTCTGTCCCGGTTCGACCTCATAGGCGGTGGGATAGCCCTGTTCATCCATCAGATCGGTTTTGCGGTGGCCGCGGCAAAGCTGAATGACGGCGTGGGTGTAGTTGTCATTCGGCAGTTCGAAAAGCGCCGCGTATTTTTCCACATACAGACCGGAAAGTTCCTGATGCTGCGAGCGGATGTTATCCGCAAGCTCCTCGGGATCCGACGTTTCGCGCAGACCGAGTTTTTCGCGAAAGCGCGCATAATCGGCCTTGGAAATGCCCATGCCCACATCGTGGAACAGGGCGCCCATCATCAGCACATACAGCTCCGGCCCATTGAGCCGGTCGAGCTGGTCGCCGATCAGGCGATTGCACAGGTCAAGGATATCCAGCGTATGTAAAACGGAATGGTCGGTATACTCCGGGAAATAGGTCTCATAGCGCGAGAGCATCTGCCACGAGACCGTCACACAGTCGCGGTAGCGCTGATGCAGTTCGGGCGAAAGCTCCGCCAAGCGGCGCTCGATGCTGTATTCCCGCTCGGCTTTGGGCGTTTGAAGCATGGCATTATCCTCTCTTTCCAGCGATTTGAGAAGCGAGTGAAAACTTATTCGATGGTCAGTATATCCGCGAAGCCCGTGACCTCAAATACCTCCTGAATGGTCTCGTTCACATGGCGAACGACCATCTTGCCCTGCTTGTTCATGAGTTTCTGGGCCGCCAGCAGCACGCGCAGACCGGCGGAAGACAGATAATCCAGCGCGGTGAAGTCAAACACCAGCTCTGTGATGTCGCCAAGCTGCTTGACCTCGGCCTCGAGCTGCGGCGCGGATGTGGTGTCCAGGCGGCCTTCCAGCGCGATGGTCAGGGCTTTGTCGTTGAGAGTTTTATGGATCTGCATAAAATAGTCCTCCTATTTTTATATTTACCAACTTTTTTCGATCGTGAGACGGTTGCAGCCGTCCACGAATTCATAATGCAGCGCATCCATGGACTTTTTCACCATGAAGATGCCGAGACCGCCGATCTCGCGCTCTTCCGCCGTGGCGTGAACATCGGGATCTTCGCGCTGTGTGGGGTCATAGGGCACGCCATTGTCGCAGAAGGTCACGGTTGCGCGTCCCTCACCTAAGATGCACGACACACTTGCCTCGCCGGCGCCGCTGTAGCGGGCGATGTTGGAGAAAAGCTCATCCGCCGCCACATTCACCTGCATCACAGCCTTCATCGGCGCGCCATGGTTCGACAAAAGTTCCTCGAGGAAATCGCACACCACCGCCGTGTTTTCAAGCGTGGGCTCCACGCGCAGGGTGTGGCTGTCATCCGAAACCGTGCGCTGCAGCGCGAGCATGGTAATATCGTCAAACTGCGGCGCATCGCCGACGAAGCGGTCGATGTCCGTCTGAACACCGAGCAGCAGGGCCTCCGGCGCGGGCTTATTGCAGGCGTTGAGCGCCGCGAGCATACGGTCGGTGCCATAGAGGGTGTTGGCCGCGTCCGTGGCCTCGGGCACGCCGTCGGTATAGACAAACAACGTGTCGCCGGGGGCGATCTCAAGCTCATATTCGCGGTAGCGCGAGCCCTCCATGCCCGCGAGTACCAAGCCATGGCGGTCACGCACCAGCTCAAAGCGGCCATCTGCACGGCGCAGGGCGGGATATTCATGGCCGGCATTCGCCGCTGTGAGATGGCCCGTGGAAATTTCATAAACGCCGAGCCAGACCGTCACGAACATCTCTGCGTCGTTATTCTCGCAAAGTTGGTCGTTCACCTTTTCCAGCACCGCTTTGGGCGAAAGGCCGGTTTGCGCCGCGTTTTTCAGCAGCGTTTTCGTGATGACCATAAACAGCGCCGCCGGAACACCCTTGCCCGAAACATCCGCGATGACGAGAGCCAGATGGTCATCGTCAATGAGGAAGAAGTCGTAGAAATCGCCGCCGACTTCTTTGGCCGGGGTCATGGAGGCGTAGATGTCAAATTCCGCCCGCTCGGGGAAAGCCGGAAAAATGCGCGGCAGCATATCCGCCTGGATATTCGTGGCCACGTTCAGCTCCGCGCCGATGCGTTCTTTCTCCGCCGTGGCGCGGCGGAACTCGCGCAGATAGGACAAAAGATCCTCCTCCATGCGGCGGAAGGCATCGGAGAGCTGCTCGATCTCATCACCCGTATGGATGGCCGGAACGGTGATCTTGGCCGTACCCTCGGCCAGTTCGTCCTTGTTGTTCTCGACAAATGCACCGGTGGCCTGCGTGAGGCGGTTGATCGGCCCGCTCACCTGCCGGCGGATGAGAAGCAGAAACAGCAGCACAAATACCGCCGTGAGCGTGGCAAGCAGCAGCGCAATGGAGATCAGAAAGCCGCGGCGTGTGGCCATGATGTCGTTCATGCTGATGTCCGCCATGACATAGCCCGCCATCGTGCCGTCCTCATGCAGGACGGGGGTCATAGCCGTCATCTGCCAGCCGTAGCTTTCATCCCACTGCACGATCGGCTCCACTTCTCGTCCCGCGAGAAGATCATCCAGCCGCTCGGCAAAACCGCCCACCAGCTCCACATAGGTGCCGAGCGCGCAATAGCCGCCGTCCGCATAGGCGCCGCCGTCGCTGATCTCCATGTCGGAGTCGAACAGAAACGTCACGCCCGTGCCATGCGGACGCACAACATAGAGATACTCCACGCCGTTTGCCTCCACCAGATCGCGGATGAATTCCTGCGTGGCGTAGTATTCATCGTCCATCTCGCCGGTTTCGAAATAGCGGTCGAGCGCGTCGGCCTCCAACTGGCCGGACAAGGTATTCACCAGATTGTGGCCAAGGCGCTCGTAATACTCCGTCATCGTGGAGCTGAACACGCGATAGCTGAGCATGAGCGCCGCGCCGCTGAGCGCAACGCCGAGCAGCACGATGATGATCGCAAGCTTCTTGCCGAGGGAAAAGCGTATTTTCTTCATGGTCGCCCCTTTCTCATATCCGCACGACCAGCGTGTTAAAGCCGGCGTAGCGGCGATAGAAGAAGTCCTTGGCCTTGTTCTTGATCATTTTGATGCCGATGGCATCCAGTCCCGCACCATCGAGCAGGGAGATATCGTCTGTGTCCATCTCGAAGGGGTTGAAGCTGTCGGCATTGTCGCGCAGGTGGATGGTGATGGTGCCGTCGTCATTGGGGATGATGGTGAACTGGATGTAGCCGTCCTTCCCGTCCGTCATCTGCGACAGGATCACGCCGCACAGTTCCTCCACCGCCACGGCGGCAAAATAGCTCTGCGTGGGCATCGCGTCGATGCCGTCGAGATAGGCGGATACCTGCTCTGCCACCACGCCAAGCTCGACCTCGCGGCTGTCGAGAAAGGCGGAGAACTCGCCCTCGTTCGCCTTGGGAAGATAGGTCCATGTGCCGCGAATGCGGTTATAAACGCACAGCACCGCAAGGGCCGCTAGCTCCGTGCAGGGATACACCCACCAAAACGCCTGCGCTGAAGCGCGGCTGAACACGAAACTGAAGATCAGGAAAAATACGAACGAGCGAAGCGTGAACAGCAGATAGCTCTCCCGCTCCTGCCCAAGCGACTGGTAGTAGTAGGTCAGCACCAGATTGACACTGGCCGGCAGCAAACAAAGCGCATACACCCGGATGGCATGGCTGCCCAGCGCAAGTTCCGCCGCCGAGCGCAGACCAAATGCATAGCCGATCGCCCCCGGCAAACCCAGTAGCAATGCCGAAAGCAACACATCCACGATCAGCGCCACGAAATAGGACTCCCTGAGTGTAGACTTAATGTTCAGGCGATTATGCTCACCGTGGAAGGTACTCACCATGGGCTGAAGTGCCATGCTGACCGCGTCGAACACCGACGACGCCACCAGCGCCACATTGAACACGATGCCAAACACGGCCACGGCAAGCTCCCCATCCAGGCGCATCAGGAGCCGATTGCACACGAGGATGGTGATGAACTGGTAAACATACTGCACCGAGGTGGCAAAACCCGTGCGGAAGGACTGGAATATCATGCTGAGATCCGGCTTCGGCAGCCGGAAACGAAGCGAGCCGCGCTTTTTGACGAAATGGAACAGGCTCATCACGATCATGACCGCCGCGCCGATGCCCGTGGAATACACAGATCCGGCCACGCCCATATCCAGCAGCACCACGAAGATATAATTGAACACGATATCGAGCGTGTTGCTCGTGACAAACGCCGCGGCAGCGAGTTTGGGGTCATCGTCGCTGTTGACGAAGTAGTAAAACGGTCCCTGACAGAACATCACCGGCACCAGCCAAAGCTGCGCGCGCACCAGCGCCTCACATTGTGCCCAGACCTCCGTGCCCGGCTGGCCCGCGCCGAGCAGCGTCAGCACCTGCGGCAGGAAGATGAGCCCCAGCGCGCAGAGCGCGATGTTCAGCAGCAGATCGGCCGCAAGGATATTGGCGAAAAGGCGGTTGCCCTGTTCCGTTTTACCCTCACCCAAGAGCGCAGCGTAGCGGATGGAGCCGCCAATGGACAGCGAATAGCTGACGGTGTTGAAAAGCATATAGATCGGCTGGCCGATGCTGATGGCCGTCATGCCGATGGCGCCGACGGCGTTGCCCACGAACAGGCAATCGGCAAGGCCGCCCAGCGCGATACCAAGGCAGGAAAGCAGGCTCGGCAGGAAAAAGCGGTAAAACGCCTTGCGCACGAATACCGTTTCCCGCGAGCGGAATTTCACCGCCGTCACAGGGCTATACCTCTTGTGATGATATTCATGCCATACCTCCCGCTGTCAGCCGACTTTCGCGGCGGACTTCGCGTTTTTCTCCGTGCGTTCCAAGGCCTCGCGATCGACCATGCCGAGGCGGTTTGCCGCCAGAAGCAGCTCCGATTGCAGACTGGCGATGCCGCACGCATACATGAAATAAAACAGCACTACATTCGCCGCCACAGCCAGACTGTTTGCCTCCGACGGGATGCCAAGCTGCGTTAAGATCATGGTATAACAAGCCAGGCCACTGCCGGGCAGCGGCGGCGTTGTGACGGAAAAGAGCGCGGAGAGCAGCACCGCTATGACCACACGCGACACCGGCAGCGCCACGCCGTACAGCTCGCTCAAACCAAGCGCCAGGATCAGAAAGCCCATGCCCGTGCCGGGCATGAATGTCATCTGGCCAAGCGGCACCGCGAATTTGGCGATGCGGCCCGACACGCCCAGACTCTGCTGGCAGGTTTCAAGGTTGGAACTGAACGTGGCGGCGGACATACCGGTGGTAAGCGCCGTCCAGTAAAGCGGCAGGATCTTGCGCAGCAGCAGCGAAAAAGGCACCTTCACGCGCACCGATGCCACCAGCGCATAGACCAGCGGGCACAGCATGCATACCGCCGCGACCAAGACCGCGCTTTTGGCCACCCCGGCCACACTGGCAAGCGAGCCGGACAAAAAAAGCGAAAGCAGCCCCAGCAGCACATACAGCGGCACGCAGCGGCTGATGATGCCCATCAGAAGCTTGACCACAAGGCTTGCCTGCTCCACAAAGTTTCGCACGACCTCGACCTTATCGCCCAGCACCAAAATGGCAAGGCCCACGCACACCGCCATGAAGATGATCTGAAGGCCATCGCAGTTTATAAACGGCGTGATGGGGTCGGAGGGCAGGAAACGCAAAATCACGGCGTAGAGCTGCTCGATGAAGCCGCCCTGCATACCGTCCGCACTCACCTGTGGATGGAAAAACCATACCGTCAGCATGGCGGCGATGGATACGATGACGAAAACCGATATAAGAAAGCGGCCAAGCACCGACCGCCCGATGCGGCCAAACGACTGGATATCCCCGATGCTGACCACACCGCCGCAGATGCACAGGAAGATCATCGGCGGCGCGATGGTCTGCATCACGCCCATCATGGCATCAAACAGCGGAGCGACGATGTCCGCCGCCACGGTTTGCACCTCTCCGGGCGCCGCAAGGCACAGCATACCGACCACCGAGGCCACGACCACCGCGATCAGAGACAGAAACAGCGGCCGAATTTTCAGCGGCGGCTGGATGGACAGGCTCAGACGGTTGACCCCGTCCTGATAGGCGTAAACCGGCGTGAGCCCTGTTTGCGCCAGAAGATTGGAATACAAAAGCCCGCCGCTTTCCTCATCGCCAAGCTCCGCCGGGTCGATGCGCTCGCCGGGATAGGAAAGTTCTATGTAGGAGCGGCCAAGCCGCGTGCCACAGCGGAAGGTACACGGGGCGTCCTCTCGACCGTGCGCCATCCACAGCGCCAGCACGTCCTCCACCGCCAGCCGCAGACGCACGGCCTCGCGCCGTTCGGTATCCAGTTGCGCAAGGCTTTGGGTCAAAAGCTCGGAAAGAGTGTCGATCCCGGCGGCATTGAGCGGAATCGATTCGGCCTGTTTCTTCAGCGTTTTTCGTCCCTTCGGCATACGGCGCGCCTCCTTTGCTTCCGCTGTCAGCGTTTCTCGCCGTGCGAGGGCGCGATTGACATACGGAGGCTCATTTTATATAATATGATTATAACCCGTTCACCCATGAACGAATCAATACTCCGTTGGAGAAAATTCTCATGAATACACACGCAAGCGAGCTTTATGCTATCACGGAAGCCGCCCACGCCTGCGGTCTGTCCCGCAGCACCCTGCTGCGGCTGGAAGCGCGCGGATTGCTCACGCCCGCCTACACCTCGCCCGACAGCGGACGGCGCTACTACGACAACTATAACATCGCCCGCGTTTTGCAAATCGAAGCACTGCGGGCCATGGGCCTTTCCACGGAGGATATCGCCGCCTATTTTGCCTCCGGCGGCGATGCCTCCGCGCAGCTTCGCGTGATGGAGGCGCGGCTGCGGGAGCTTGCGCGCAGTGTAGAGGCGCTTCGCATCCGTGCGACGCAGGATGAAACCATTCGCGTGCAGATCGTATCGCTTCCGGCCGTGACCTGCTGCACGCGCCGCGTGACGGATGTGGCCGAGGCAAAGGCCATGGCCGCTATGTATGATTTTTACGGCGCGTGTGTGCGTCGTGGCTGTGTGATCGCGCACGAGCCGCTTTTCCGCGTGATCGAGCGAACGGACTATCTGGCCGGTCAATTATCCGCCGAAGCTCAGCCGTTTACGCTGTGCATACCGGTGCCGCCGGGCAAGGCCCCGAAGGACGCCGTCCACTTCCCTGCCTGCACGGCGCTTTCCGTTTTGTATTACGGCGGCGCTCGGGAACAGGCGGAAGCATGGCTCACGCTGGGGCGCGAAGCCATTGAGCGCGGCGTGAAGATCGCGGGGCTTCCGCGCGCTGTCGATATCGTATCGTCTTACACCGGACAGGAGATCGAGCAAAGGCGCTACTGCTCGCGTTTGGTTTTGCCCATCGAAGAATAAGCAGCGCCCGCTCTGCCGAAAAAGACAGAGCGGGCGTTATTATCATCCGTGGCAGGAATGTTCCCCGCAGCCATGCTCGCCGCAGGTATGGCCCTCGCCATGATGGCCGTCATGATGGTCGCAGCGGGCATTCGGGTCGTAGTCAAGCGAACCGGCGATATAGGCCGCCACGGCGTCATCCGCGCTGCCGGACACACCGCCGTACAGGCGGATACCGGCCGCCGCCAGCGCCATCTGGGCACCGCCGCCGATGCCGCCGCAGATGAGCACTTCCGCACCGAGACTCGCCAACAGACCGGCCAGCGCGCCATGGCCGCTGCCGTTCGTGTCCACAACCTCGGACGACGCCACCGCCCCGTCGCGCACATCGTAGAGCTTAAACTGCGCCGTGTGGCCGAAATGCTGGTAGATAAGACCGTTTTCATAGGTCACTGCGATCTTCATGATTGGTTCTCCTTTGGTTTTGCCGGTTATAGTATGATGCCCCGTTGCCGCGTTATTCCGTCTGCGCGGAATATCAATTCAGTATTGCCTATAGTTTTTTCCTTTCTTTGTATTTTATTACGAAGGCTCCGTTCTGTCAACTTGCCTGCCCCATCGGCGGTTGAAACTGCGCCTTCACGGTGGTATATTTATCGTGAACTTTTACAGAAAGGCCGCGGACCGCGCAAGCGCCGCCATCTTCTATGGATCTTCTGCAACTTCAATATTTTCGGGCCATTGCCGAATATGAGAATATGACGAAAGCCGCGCAGGCACTGTTCGTTTCCCAGCCGAATCTGAGCAGCAGTATGTCCCGGCTGGAGGCCGATCTTGGCGTGAAGCTCTTTGACCGGCGGCGCGGAAAGATCACACTGACGAGCGAGGGCCGCTTGTTTTTGACCCATATCCAAACCGCGCTCAACGAAATATCCACCGGCGTGGAAACACTGCACTCCGGCGCACAGGAGCGCAGCAACAGCATCCGCGTGGCCTCCGGGATGCCCGATTTGCTCGGACGCATTCTGGCGCGCAGCTACGCGGAGGACAGCGAAAACCCGCTGAGCATCAAGCAGGTGAACTGTCCCAACCGCATGGTTCCGGAGCTGGTCGTATCCGAGGAGGTGGATTTCGGGCTTTATTTCGGGGAGCTGGACAATAGCTTTTTGGAGCATAATACGATCACAGAGAGTGAACGCATCGCACTGCTGCGAAACGATCACCCTCTGGCGAAGAAAAAAAATATCAAAATTTCCGAGCTGGCCGGCGAAAAATTCATCTGCGACCACAGCCGCGATGACGAGGCGTTTTTGCAGCGACTTCCCCGCTTCGGCGGCTTTACACCAAACATATGCTACGAGTGCGACAGCCTGCAAATGGAGACCACGCTGGTCGTATCCCGCGGCGCCGTTTCCATCTGCCCGATCACGGCCTACCAGCGCATACTGACGGACGATCCCACCTGTCCGGTGAGCTGTCTGCGGTTTTCCGCGCCGGTGCCGCCGATATACATGAGCGTTGTGCGACGGCGGGGTCATCTGCTCTCCCCGGGTGCGCTGGAATTCTTCGCGCATCTGACCGAGCATTTCGAGCAGGAGGACGAAAACACGCTGGAATTGTTCCGGCGGCTCTATCCGTGATCGATTTTACAGCGTCATGCCGTTATCCACGATCATGATCTGTCCGGTCACAGAGCGCGCGGCCCCGGAGGCAAAGAAATAAATGGCCTCCGCCTGATCGCGGGCGCTGGCCTGCGGCAAGGACATATCCATATGGGCATTGCACACATCAGCAAAAGCCGTGTCAAAGGTGGCAAGCTGCTCCGGCGTGTTCAGCGCCGTGGGCGTGGGGCCGGGACAGATGGCGTTGCAGCGGATGCCCTTGCCGGCGTATTGGATGGCGATGTTTTTCGTCATGCCGAGCACAGCGCTTTTCGACGCCGAGTAGGATATACCGCTGCTGCCGAACACGCCGCCGACGGACGACACGTTCACGATCGAGCCGCCCGTCTTTTCCATGTGCGGCAGCGACGCGCGGCACATATAGAAAATGGAGTCCTGATTGACGCGGCATACCTCGCGCCACCAGGCGTTCTCCGTTTTTGTGATCGGGCGGTGTTTGTCCGCCATGCCGGCGTTGTTCACCAGAATGTCCAGGCGGCCGAGTTGGCGAATGGTCTCATTGACCACACGCTCGCAGTCCTCCCACACGCCCACATCCGCACTCACAGCAACGGCCCTTCCGCCAAGCGAGCGGATCTCCTCCAAGGCGGCAGCGAGTTTCTTTTCATCGCGGGCCACCAGCACGACCGCCGCACCGTTTTGTGCAAAGAGCTTTGCCGTTTCCGCGCCAATGCCGGAGCTGGCCCCCGTGACGACCGCCACTTTTCCATCCAAACGTTCAGGCATATTCATTGACCTCCTTGAGCTTTGTCTCATCCATGAATATGCTAGCACCCGCAGTTCGAAAACGGAAATATGATATCACAAGCCGGTTATAACCGCGCGATTATACCGACGGCGAGCGCCCCTTGATGCAGCCGAGAAATGTCATATAGCCCCAGAAGTTATTCAGTGTCATGCCATGCCAACGGGTAAATGAGCATCGCCATACTGGTTGCAGGCAGATAACTACTTTTTCCGGAGTATAAAAATAAATCGCCCGAACATACAAAAGCGGCCATACCACACCGGTATGGCTGCTTTGATCATATTCCTTTCAAAAATGCCAGTAGTTCATCGCGATCATTATGGATCTGCTCATCCAGCACTGCATCCAGACAAGCCTGAAGGGCCTTGCCGATTTCCTTGCCGCGGAAACCGAGCGCCATAACATCCTCGCCCTTGATCGATAGATCTTTCAGCGAAAAGCAGCTCTCCTCCGCAACAAGCTCGTCGATCAGACTGGCGGCCTCATCGAACATGGCGAGTCTGGACGCGCAGAGCGCCGATTGCCCGCAGGCATCCGCCCTGTGCAGCGCGATAAGCTGCCGGGCCGCCGCTTCGCCGTGCTTGCTCATGAGCCGTTTGATCTGCTTTCGATCCGCCGTGATGGGCATATCATGATAGCGCACCAGGCGCATGATCCTCTCGCGGCTGGCGTTATCAAACCGGAGTCTGCTCAAAACCGAGTCCGCAATGGATGTACTCTGCGCTGCATGGCCATAGAAGTGGCCGAGCCCATCGTCGCCCATCGCGAAGCACGAAGGCTTGCCTGCATCGTGAAGCAGCGCTGCCCAGCGCAGCACCGGCTCGGGACGGCTGCTGTCCACAACGGCGATCGTATGCTCCCAGACGTCCTTATCGTGGTGTGGATTGTGCTGTTCAAAGCCAAACAGGGGCGCAAGCTCCGGAATAGGAACGGCGATCACATCCGCATAATCCCGCAGGATCGCCGCAGCTCCCTTTCCGCACAGGAGCTTTGTCAGTTCCACCTGGATCCGCTCCGCCGCAATGTTTTGCAGCAAGTCCTTATTTCGGTGGATGGCCGCCGCGGTGGCCGCCTCCATTCGCATCCCATAAACGGATGCAAAGCGCAGACCCCGCAAAATGCGCAGACCATCCTCCCGGAATCGGCGGTCCGGTTCACCCACGCAGCGGATGAGCCCGTCTTCGATGTCCGGTTTTCCGCCAACGAGATCCACCACGCCGAGCCGCGGGTTGTAAGCAAGAGCGTTCATGGTGAAATCTCTTCGCTCCATGTCCTCTCGCAGGCTGCGGGTAAACCGGACGGCATCCGGATGGCGGTGATCGGTATAATCGCCATCGATGCGGTATGTGGTGATCTCCAGCGGCTCGTGGTCGATCATGACCGTGACCGTGCCGTGCTTCAAGCCGGTCTCGATTAAATGGTGATCGGAAAAGACCTGTTTCACCTGCTCCGGAAGCGCGTTGGTCGTGATATCCCAGTCCTTCGCAGGGCTGCCGTCCCGAACATAGTCGCGCACGGCGCCCCCCACAAGAAACGCCTCATAGCCGGCCGATTCCAGCCGCTCCAGTGCGATATTTACTTGTGGTGACAAATTCATCATTCTTTACAATTCCGGCACAGACAGGAATAACGGATCGAGTTCATCCCAGCCCCGTGCCATCTCCTCCGGCAGCTTTTCAATTTGTTCCTTAACTTCCGCAATGCTTCGGTTTGATCCATTGCTGATTATGTTCCAAATGCAGTATAACGATGTTTCAGGAAAGAGTCAATGAAAGCAGGCTTTCTATACGTCAGGCAAAATACATACTCGAAAATATGCTGTCGGACTACCGTGAGAAGAAGTGGGACGCCACCGCAAGCGATGGCGTCCTATAAAAAGGGGACGGCATGAAGAAGCAAGCATGAAAAGAAGAAAAGGATGGAAGAAGCGTGCCGTCCCCCCGTCAACGCATTTCTCAGGCCTTTTTGCGGAATGTGGCTGCAAACACAAGTCCTGCCGCGAGGACTATGGCGCAAGCGATCCATGTGCCCACCGGCGCTTTAGTATCTTCCTGCATTTCGCCGGAAGCAAAGGGCGGCGCACCGCCGAAGTCCGGCGGCGAAAACTCCGCACCGGCCTCGCCGGAGGGCGCATTGTTATCGCTTGCTTCGCCGGAAGCATCCGGTGTTTCTGCCGGCGTCACCTCGGCCGAAGCCGCAGTTTTTGCCGTTTCTGTTTGCGTTTGTTCACCGGAGGCTGCGGACGGCTCCGGCGAGGAAGCGGCTTCGCCGCTTGGCTCATTGCTGGCCGGAGGACCGCCGGGGCCGCCGCCACCCGGACCGCCGCCAAATCCGCCCATGACGCTGGCGTCCAGATCGCCGGTGTCGATCAGGCTCGCGCTGTCGAGGCGTTGGCCCTGCGTCGTGGAAGGAATGGAGCCGTCAAGTTGGCCGCGGATGCTCTCGCCGCGCAGCTTCACGATCTGGTAGAGCGTGTCCGCCGCCGTGTCGTACTCGTCGTAGTCATACAGCGCGTTCGGGTCGCTCGCCACAAGATCGTCGATCTGGCCGCGTGTGCGGCTGTAGAACGCGTCAAAGCCGCCACCGAAGATATACTCGTCCACTAAGCGCTGATAATATTCATGGTATTTGGCGAGATATTCCTCGTTTTCGAGCAGCGGATCGAAGAATTTCGTAGAATTCCATGAATCGTCGATCGGCTCGTTCACGACCTCCCCGGCATCCGTGCCTCCCATGCCGCCAAGGGCTAAGTTATAATCCCACGGCAGGATGTTGAGCTGTCCGTCCGTCTCATAAAGATAATAGTTGTGCGCCATACCGCCGGACAGACTGTCGCCATTGACCGAGAAATTGTGTACCGCCATCATCCGCAGGAGATTATCGATATCCATCGACTCCTCGAGCTTTTCGCCCTCGGATATATTCCGCAGCGCCTCGATGACACGCGCGTGGTCGGCGTCGTTCGTTTTCGTGACCTCGCACTTCCAGATGGTGGAGTAGCTGTCGGGGTCATCGTCCGTATAATTGAGATTCTGTCCCCCACCGCCGCCTGGGCCGCCGCCGGGGCCACCGCCGCCAAAATCCGGGGAATCAAAGCTGGCGCTTGCGCTCGCACTCGCGTTATCGCCACTGTTGGCCGTGACACCGGGCTTATCCGTGGGCATCGCTGTTGGTTCTGGGGTAGCTGTTGGTTCCGGCGTTGCCGTGGGCTTCGGCGTTCGCTCCGGCTCCTTCGAGGGCGAGCGGTCTTTCTCGTCATCGTCAAAGCCAACGCTGAAGCTGTCAGGCTTATACAACTCGCCGTTTTGCGCGCCGAAGTTTCGCAGCATGAAGCTGTCCTCCACCGCTTCGATGGCAAGGTACACGCCCCAATATTCGCCGTTTACATAGATCGTCGCGTAGTTATACAGCGATGCGTCCACCTCGAGGAAGCGGTACATATCGTACACCAGCGCTTCCTTCATATTCGTGGCATCGGAGTAGTTGTTGTTCAGGCAAAGCTTATCCAGCCCCCAGGCCGTCTGCCCGTCCACATACTGGTCGAACTCGATCTTGAAGCTGTAGCGGTCGTTATCCGGCTCCATGGCGATGCTGGACAGGCTGGTGTTGCCCTTGGGCCGGATGCCCACGCTTTGAAACGTGGTGCCGTTTATGACCACATCGCAGCGGTGATACACCTCCTGCGTGGCCGTATCGAGCATATTCTTCCAGTCCTCCGGGTCGATGCGGATGTCGATCTCCACCGGCGCGGAGGTGTCGAAGATTTTCGACTCATACTCCATCGAAACGCCCGTGCCGCCGAGAACCTCCGTCAGCGCAGGCCCCGCCAGCATCAGCATCAGGCACACGACCACCGCAAGGCCGATGACAAGCCTTGCGATGTCGTCGATCTGTTTGTGTGCGATCATATCAGCTCATATATTCGCCGTTGAAGCTGACAAGCACCGCACTGCGTACGCCCTCGATCTCCGACAGCACATTGACGAAATCCGTGTCCTCGTCTTTCAGGCGAATTTCGATATTCAGCTCCACCGCGCCCTTCTGAACGCTTTTACTCTTGAGTTTATTCTTCTCCGTGTGTTCCGCCAGATATGCGCGCGCCAGCTTTTCGCTTTCCGCGCCGTCGCACTGCATGACCACGATGTACGGCTGCGTCACGCCACCGCGCACATTGGAAAACACGATCAAAATCACGCCGATGATGACGCTGCCGAACACCGCCAGCGCGATCATGCCCGCCGCGATCACGATACCGGCCGCCACAGCCCAGAACAGATACGCGATGTCGAGCGGCTCCTTGATGGCCGAGCGGAAGCGCACGATGGACAGCGCGCCCACCATGCCGAGCGACAGCACCACGTTGCTCGTCACCGCGAGGATGACCAGCGTTGTGACCATCGTGAGCGCGATGAGCGAAACGCCGAAGCTCGTGGAATACATCACGCCGGCGAAGGTCTTCTTATACACGAAAAAGATGAACAGCCCGATGCAAAACGCCAGCGCCATAGCGATGACCATATCCAGAAGGCTGATGCTCGTCACGTTTTCCAGAAAGCTGGATTTGAAAATATCGTTGAATGTCATGTCCTATTCCTCCGTTTATTTGTCCTTTTAATCATACATCCGGCAGGCGGCGTATTTGGAATATGCGCCGGTACTGCGTCCCTCAAGTTGCACCGCGTCGCGGATGACGGACGGCAGAAAGCCGTCCCACTTGACCTCGAGTATGATGGGATCGCCCATCACGGGAACCGTGACGCAGTCGGGGTTCAGGAAGTCTACGCCTTTGAGGCCCGTGCGGATGTTATAATCCAGCGTCACGCGCACATTGCCCGCTGGATACACGAACGGCTCGCGCGTGTAATCCACCAGCACACACGGCCGCAGGCCGAGATTGCGCATTTTAACATATAATTCCCGCACGAGTTCCCGCTCCGATGCCGCCATCCACGCCGTATCCCCCGCGCAGATCGCGCGCACTTCCTCCGCCGTGAGCATCGTTTGCGCCTTTGTGCCGAGCGAGTCGATCTTGGTTTTCTTCTCAAGGTGGATGAACGAGGTGTCGCCGTTATAGCAGCGGATGCGGAATTTTTCCCGCACGCGGATGCCGTCCAGCTTCTCGCGTAGGGCCATATCGTCCAGATTGTCGAAATACAGGCTGCGTATTTCGTATTTGCCGCCGATGGCGTGACTGTCCGTTTGGCAGATCGCGCACAGCCGCGTGCGCAATACCTCCCTGTCATACGCCGTGATCGTGTGCTTGTATTCGTGTCGTAATTCCATAGGGGTGTTTCTCCGTGTTCCTCATGCGTTTTTGCAGCTCATGATCGATGTTGGGGCGTGGCTTGAATATACCCGACCGCTGTGTCCATTGTGTGTACGAAGCGTTAAAGAACTATGTGCTGAATTTGAATTTTCCGTCTCGCGAGCAAAGCGCTCAAACGGACAAAGGGACGACTGGGTCACAGCCGTCCCCCTTTCGCAATCACAGGTTATGCAGACGGTTCGCCGGAGGTATTCTGAACAGCCGGTTCCACGCTGGCGTTCGCCGCCGGTTCCGCGCTGGCCGCAGGCTCCGCAGAGGTAACCGCTGCCGCGCCGTTCGCCGCAGCCGCTGCCTTGCCGGTCAGCTCTGTGACAATGGCAAAGTCCGTAAGCGAGGCGTTGGCATGGTCATAGGACAGGTTGAGCGTGCCATCGTCATTGACCGTGTAGGTACCATAGCACTGCGCGCCGGGCATATAGCTGACCTGGCTGTTGACACGGTCGGTGGTGATGTACTGATACTCAAGTTCCATGCGGAAAGTGCCGTCCGCGAGGATGTCCAGCGTGCCGTAGCCCGTGGCCACGCTGCCGCCGGTGATGCGCGAGCCAAGGGACACGTTGCCGGCCGGGCTCGTCACTTCCACATCGTAGGAGTACTGCGCGCCGTTGGCCGCCGCGATGGGCAGCGCGTTGAAGTAGACATTGCGGTCGGTCTCCTCGCCGTCCGCCTCTGCCGAGGCCTCGCCCGAGCCCATGCCCATGGACGCGCCTCCGGCCGAGCCGTTGTTCACCCATACACCGGCGCAGCCGCCCACCTTGGGATCGAACGCAAGCTGGATATGCGGGAAATCGCAGCCCTTGAAGATGTTGCCGGTATAGGTGTAGTCCTCATCGATGAGGTTGTCGGTGGCGCTGGTCCTGGCCGTGCCGCCGTCCGCCGAGGCCGTGGGATTGGTGACAAGCGTTTCATCCCAGAAGAAGTCCGCGGCAATGGCATAACTCGCGCCGGCCGTGCACGCATCGGTGGTCACAGTAACAGAGCTACCCACGCTGTCCGTGCTCAGCTCGACCACATCGGCGCTGTCCGCCGTGTTCGTGAGCGTAAGCTCCATGCGCTCGGGATAGGCCGTGCCGCCAAAGCTCATGCCGCCGACCGTGATCTCCAGCGTGTTCGTCGCCACAGACCACATGCTGCCGAAGCTCGGCTCACCAAGCTCCACCGCACCGGAAAGCAGATATTCCGCCTTGGCCGGAGCGGAGGCCTTCATCTCGCTGACGCTGTAGTCCGGATAGGCCACCACGCCGACATACCAGTCACCGTAGGAAAGGTTGGAAAAGTCACTCACATTGCCGCTGAAGGAGGCGCTGCCATCATTTTCGATCTTGGCGCTGGTGGCCGAAGCGTCCACCGTGACAGCGTCGGCATAGACATAGAGGATATAATACGCCGCGCCGTCCACCGCGTCGAAGCAGTAGCCGCCGTTTTCGTCCACGGCGAAATTCGCGGGCGCAGACAGCGTGTTTTCATCCACCGCTGCGGCGGCGTTTTTGCTTTCGCGGATGGCACGCGAACTGTTCACGCTCGTTTCCACCACGCCGGTCATATACGAGAAGTAGCGGCCCAGATTGCTCGCGGCCTTGGTGCCGCAGCCGGTCAGCGCCAGGCAAAGCGCCGCCAGCAAAACGATGGCCAGAATACGTTTCGTGTTTTTCATGTCTCGTCCGCTCCTTTCGCCTTGAAGCAGGAGATCACGGCCAGAATTTCCGCCGCCAGCATCATCAGCATCTCGATCAGCAGCACGATGGGGCCGCCCTCGGAGTTGAAGAAGCTGAAATCGCCGGTGAGACTGCCGTACATATTCAAATTGCCGAAGGCATCCTGCCACACGTTGAAGCTGCTGCAAAGGAGCAGCCCAAAGGCATAGCCGATCAAAAGCACCGCCGCGACCGGCGCATAGGCGCACACGGGCTTGCTGAAATAAGCACCCGCGGCCAAAACCGCCGCCCCCAGCACCAGCAGCACCACGCCGCCGATGTCGGCATACTGCGCGTATACTGCGCCATAGATCGCATAATAGATCGCCGCGCACACGCTCAGCGCCGCCGCGATCCAAGCAAGCTTTTTACTCACTGCGCGTCCGCCTCCTTTCTGCTTTTCCGGTCATACACGATCGCCGGCACAAGGCAGGCAACAAAGCCCAGCGCCAAAACGATGTTCGCCACAAACAGCGCCATCTGCCAACCCGGCACGATACTCACAACGCTGCCGCCGTTTCCAAGGCCGTTCATGCTGGCCGAACGGGAGATGACATACAGATTGCGCTTGGCGCTTTCGCGCAGGCACTGAAGGATGTAGCCGTCACCGGCGTTGATGGCGTTTACGATGCGCTCGGCATTGGCGCCGGAGCCGTCGCAGCAGCTGTAGTCCTGACCGGCCACGAGCTCTTCGAGCGTGTTGTTATAGTAGCCGGTGTTCACATAGCCGTCGCTCGTCACATGGCCTTCAAAGCCCCATTCATCGCGCAAAACGGTGGTCATCATAGATTCGTAGTTTTTGCCAAGGCGCGTGCCCACGCGGCCCGTTGTGGCCATGACGCTCAGCGCGCCGCCCGCAAACGAGCCCTCGAATGCGCGCAGATAGATCTCACGCAGGGTCTGCTCGTTGACAAACACGGTAAGGCCCGTGCGCTGGGATTCCTGATCGTTGCAGCACATATGCTTAACGCACATCTGGCAGCCGACCGACTGCATGGGGCCGGCTTCGTTGTAGCCGAAGATATACGAAAGCGTCGCATCCTCGGACCAGTACTGGTTGGCACGGCCGCCATACGGCGTGCGGTGCAGGTTGCCCGCGCCGTACCAGATCTCATCGCGGCCGATGAGCGTGCAGATAAGGCCCTCATACAGACCGCGCTGGTTGGCCATGGTCTTGCTCCAGCTGCGGGCCGTGAGCGGATGGCTGACCCAATAGATGGCGCCGCCGGCGGCGGTGGTGTCATCGTCCGCGCGGGCGTTGCCGGGGATCTCCAGCTCCGTGACGACCTGCGCGGCGCGGTTGTCCGTCCAGAGATTGGCCATCTGCTGCACCGTGAGCTGGTCAACAAAGTCGTACCACTTAGGATCGTCAAACTCCACATCCACCATCTCGGTGAGCGTGATGCCATTGTCGGCACCCTGCGTGAAATCGCTCACGGCGGGCGCATCCGCCGGGGTCTCATAGTCGTAGTTCGAGATGGCATCCATCATCTGCCGGCTTGCCTCAAGTTGAAGCTGCTCGGACGGGAAAGTATTCTCCCAATCGCTGCGCGTGAGATACTCAAACTCGTAGCCGTCGTAGTAGTTCAGGTCGGCATCGGCAAAGGCATTTTCGATCTCATTGTCCGTGTAAACGGAGCTGCTGTAAGTCTCGGTGTCAAGCGCGGCCTGATTCCAGCTGTAAGTCAGCGCGGCCGTGCCATCGGCGGTCATGCCGTCGGCAGTCGTGTAACCCTTGGCGGCCAGAATATTATTGAGCGCATCGTGCGCATCGCGGCCGACGGACAGATAGTAGTCGCCGGCGCTGAGGATGTAGGTACCCGCGCCGTTGGTGTCGTAGCTTGCGAGGAAATAGCGCGGTACGCTGACCGTCAGCGTTTCGCTCTCGCCCGGCTGCAGCAGCGCCGTCTTTTCAAAGCCCACCAGCGTCACAGAGGGCTTTTCCACAAGATTGGCCCGCTCGTAATCGCCGTAAGGCGTCTGGGCATAGACCTCCACCACGTCCTTACCGGCCACAGCGCCGGTATTTTTCACCGTGACGGTCATCTCATACTCATCGGTCTCGGCATTATACACCGTTTCGTCGAGCGTCTGCTCAAACGTGGTGTAGGACAGGCCATGGCCGAAGGTGTAGCACATCTCATCGGCATAGTTCCAGGCGTCCTTGCCCGCGAACACACCGGCACTGCCCGCCGCGCTGCCAAGCTGCATCACGCAGTCCTCATAGCGCGTTTCGTAGTATTTATAGCCGACATACACACCCTCGGCATAGATGATGTAGTAGTCGATGTTCATGTCGTTGTTGATGGTGTCATACTCATTGAGTTCGTCGGCATTGCCCCAGGTCATCACGCCCTCCACACCGGCATAGGTAACAGCAGGAGCGGAGATGCTGCTGGCCGCATAGGTATCGACCGTGCGTCCCGAGGGATTTACCACGCCCGCGAGGACCTCGGCCAGCGCCGTGCAGCCATAGGAGCCGCCAGCGCCGATGAGCAGGCAGGCATCCACATCGTAGCTATCCAGGAAGCCAAGCTCCATGGCAAACTCCGATGCCAGGATCACCACAATGGAATCGAACACACCGGCCTGCTTCTGCGCATAGAGATACTCCATGAGCGCCTGCTCGTTTGTGGACAGGTCGAGCATCCGGCGGGGCGAGCCGTCGGGATAAGTGTCGGTGGCGGAGTACTGATAAACATCGTTGCCCTCGCTGCCGTTTCGGCTGAGAACCACGACCGCCGCGTCGTTATAATCCGACTGCCATGTGGACTCATAGGCCTTCACGGCGTCGATATCCGCCTCGGCCACGTTGCTGATACCGGTGGAGCCAAGACCGCTGTAAACATCCGTACACAAAACGGTGTTCACATTGTCCGCGCCGAACTGCTCCTGCATCGCACCGACAAAGCTGGCATACGGAATATCATTAGCCGAGCGCGCCTGATAGATGCGGGAGTTGACGGAACCGTTACCGAACAGGGTCACACGTGCGCCCGTATCCAGCGGCAACGCGCCGCCCTCGTTTTTCATCAGGACGATGCCCTCGCGGGCGATGTCCACGTTCACATCCACGGCGTCGTTATATACCTCGATGAGCGCCGTGTTGTCATAGCCGTAATCGTTCGGCCAGTATACCGCATAATCTCCGCTGCCGCCAAGGCTGACCGTTGTTTCGATGTTCAGGGCGCTGTTGAACCAACCGGCGTTGTCAAAGCACACCGTGGTAGCACCCGCGCAGAACATGAACAGCAGCGCCATCAGCGCAGCCAGAGCGCGGAAGGTAACCGCTCTTTTTGCCATTTTTCTTTCCTTTCTCTCATGAAATAAAATGATCCGCCGGAATGAAAACGCCCTCTGTCACTCTCCCTTCCCACAGCCCATCCACTCGCGTTCGCTGTCCGCAAGGGCCTGCGCGATGGTTTTGTCCATGTCGCTGTAGCGATACGTCCCGAGCCGCCCGCCGAAAAGAACATCCGGCCTCACCTTTGCCAGTGAGCAGTAGCACTGGTAAAGCGCGTTGTTTTTCTCGTCGTTCACAGGGTAGTACGGCTCAAGCCCCGGCTGCCAGGGCTCCGGATACTCGCGCGAGATCACGGTTTTCTCCTGCGTGCCGTGGGCAAAGTGTTTGTGTTCGATGATGCGCGTGTAGGGCACATTCCGCGCGGTGTAATTGACGACCGCATTGCCCTGAAAATCAAGCCGGTCAAGCACCTGCGTTTCAAAGCGCAGACTGCGGTATTCAAGATGGCCAAGCACATAGCCAAAAAACTCATCGATAGGTCCGGTATAGATCGTTTTGCGCTTCGGCTTCGGCAGTGCCGCGCTGTAGGGCGTGTTCAGCCACAGATCCGAACCGGCCAGAAGCGCTTCTACCAGCGGCGTATAGCCGCCTTCGGGAATGGCCTGATAGGGGTCGTTAAAGTAGTTGTTGTCAAACGTGAAGCGCAGCGGCAGCCGCCGCAGGATAAAGGCCGGCAGCTCGCGGCAGTCGCGTCCCCACTGTTTTTCCGTATAGCCCTTCACAAGCTTTTCATACACCGTCCGGCCCACGAGGCGCAGCGCCTGCTGCTCCAGATTTTCCGCCGCGCCGGTCTGATAAGGCTCTGTCTCCGCCGCGATGCGCGCACGGGCTTCGTCCGGTGTTTTCACATCCGGCCATAGGCGCACAAAGGTATTCATGTTAAACGGCAGGTTGTAAATTTCATCGCCATACACTGCCAAAGGGCTGTTGATAAACGGCTGAAAGCGCGCAAAGCGCTGCACATAGCGCCACACCGCCTCGTTTGAGGTGTGGAAAATATGCGCACCATAGCGATGCACACACACGTCCGCGACCGTTTCCGTGAATACATTGCCGCCGACATGGCCCCGTCGATCGACCACGAGGCAGCGAAAGCCCCGCGCGGTCATCTCATGGGCAAACACCGCGCCGTACAGCCCTGCGCCCACGATCAGATAGTCATACTCGGCCATCAGTTTTTCACCAGCCTTCTTGTAGCGGCATACAGGAAATTGCTCAAGCGGCGGCCATTGCGCCCGCGGATGGTCTGCCAGCAGATCGGCGGCTGACGCATGAGGGTGCGCGCATAGCGCGGCTCATGTTCGATGCAGCGCTGCCACATATCGCGCCACGCGCTCTCCGCCGCCTCGCTGCCGTTGAGCCGGGCGCCCGCCGTGGCCAGTGCCAGCAGCATCCGGCATTCGTGCAGCATATAGCGGCCGCGCTTGCGGTTGCGCATAAGCTCCTTTTGCAGATCGTGGCTGAAAAAGATTAGCATGGTGGCTCGGACCTGCTGGGCATAACGCGCGGCGAACACCTCGCCCTGCACACTCTGGCCCTCGCGGCCGATGAAATAGTGATAGAGATCCACATCCATATAGCACAGCCGCGCCGTGAGCGGAAGCGGCGCATAGACGAACAGATTGTCCTCATACGACATATGCTTCGGCAGCTGCACGCCGCTTTGCCGCACCAGCGCGGTGCGATAGGTCACGGAATGCAGCGTGAGATAGGTCTGAGGGCCGAAAGAGCGCGTATCGTTCCAGCAGCAGGCCCGTCCGCGGCGAAACGGCCGGCGGTAGTTTATCGTGTGGTCAAGCGTGGGGTCATCGTGCGTGTAGACATAGTTCGTCACCAGCATATCCACGCCGCCCTCGGCCTCGAGCGATTCAAGCTTATCCAGCACGGCGGGCAGATCGGCGCTGAGCCAGTCGTCGGAATCGACCACCTTGAAATACGTTCCCGCCGCAAGGCGCAGGCCCTGATTGATGCCCTCGCCATGGCCGCCGTTTTCCTGATGCACGGCGCGGAAGATATGCGGATACCGGCGCTGGTATTCCTCCGCCACGGCGCCGGTATCGTCCGTGGAGCCGTCGTTTATGATGATGACCTCAATGCGCTCGCCGCCGGACAAAAGGCTGTCCAGACAGCGGCGCATGAAGCTTGCCGAGTTATAGCAGGGAACGGTTACGGTAAGGAGCTTTTGCGTCATGCCGTTTCCTCACCCGCGCAGTAGCGCTCCCACGCCGCCTGCGCCGCCTTTTTTGCGTCGATGCGCGCGCAGATGCTCTCATAGCTCTCATCAAGACGCTTTTGCGCCGCATCCCGCTCTGCACCGGTGGCTTCGGCGGCTGCCTTTTCCAGCGCGAAATACTCGATGGCTCCGACATTGGCCAGACTTTCCGCGCCATGAAGCTCGTTTTCCAGCCGGATACCCTCCGCCTGATGCTCAAGCTGCTGCACGCGCGCGGAAAGTTCCGCCAAAGCCGCTTCCCCGTCGCCGGCGGCGCGCCGTTTTTCAAGCAGGACACGCTGGGCCTCGGCCTGCTTGGGGATGTCCGGGAAAATGAGCTTGAAGATTGGGAAGAACACCAGCATCGACACGCCGCCGGTGAGGAAGGTCTTCAAAAGCGCAATGATCGTGTCGTTCCAGTTCCAGTGCAGCATCAGCGGGTTGCAGATGCCCCAGATGGCGTTCACGCCCACGGAAATGCCCACCCAGCCGATGAAATACCACACGGCCTGACGCACGGGATTGCCCTTGGATTTGAACGTGACGTTGCGCTGAAGCGGGAAATTGATGCACTGCGCCGTGAAAACGGCGATCTCGAAGGCCAGAAAGTTGCCAAGCCCCGCCATTTGCAGCCGGCCGCCGAGGGCTTTGAGCTCGGCCACCTCCGCCGCCGTGGACGCAAGCTGCACCGTGTCGCCCAGCAGGAATTTCACCGGCTCGTTGAAGATGGCATAGTTCAGTCCATCCCACGGCAGCGGCAGGGCCGGCCAAACGAAGGGCACATCCCAAATAGCCTTGAACGCATAGGGCAGGAAGATCATAATGAGCGCCTGCCAAATGGTCACGAGATTGGAAAACAGATACATGACCACAAATTCCTTGATCAGCTTGGCCGCCTTGGGCTTGCGGGCGCTGTACCCTGCCCACACGCCAAGCCAGCGCTGCCACAGGCGCTGCCAAAAGGCCGCGAATGCGTTATCCGACAGGGGCTTTATCTGCGAGCGGATGTCTTGTTTTGTATACATTGCAAATCCTCCCTTATTTCTCTTCCACGCGCGGTGCGCTGCGTTTTTGGGCAGCGGCGCGGCGCTTTTGGCGCATGGCACGGAAGAAGTGGTGCCAGCCCCGCCAGAACTGACCGTTGACCACCTGCATCACGCCGTCCATCATATCCTTCGATATCATGCCGCCCGTCATGCGATACACGCCGCGGAACGGCTGGTTGAATACGCCCATCACAAGCGTCATAGCCAGGTCGCGGTTTCCAAAGAAACGGCAGCACTTATAAAAGCCGCTGAGCAGATGATACAAAAAGCGGGCAAAGCCACCCTTGGCCCAGCGCAGATCGCCGATGGTGTCGGTGTAGCCAAGCTCGCGGCGCACGGGCACCGCCTGTTTTTCCAGCGCACAGCCGAGCAGACGCGAAAATTCGCCATCGTCCACATCCGCCACAGCCGCGCGGTAATAGCTCGCAAGCTCCTCGCGGCGGTCACGCGGCGTGATGCCCGAAAGCGTGAGCGGCGCCGAAAGGCGGATATCCTCGCTCGATGCGCCGATCTCGATCACATACTCCCCCGCCTCGCACTGCCACGCGGCGGTGTCCACATCGAAGAAGCGGAAGGTCTTATCGTCAAAGCGCAGTGTCACGCGCGTTTTCTCCCCCGCGCACAGCAACACCTTTTCAAAGCCCTTCAGCTCGCGTACCGGTCGAATGACAGCGCTGTCGGGCTTGGCCACATAAAGCTGCACGATCTCCGCACCGTCGCGGTCGCCGGTGTTTTGAAGCGTAAAGCTCACTTCGCTTTCCGAAACGGCGATGTCGCTGTATGCAAACTGCGTGTAACTCAAACCGAAGCCGAAGGGATAGCAAACCGGCACACCCGCCGTGGCATAATAGCGATAGCCGACAAACGGCCCCTCGCGGTATTCCACGCGTGTGTCCGCACGGTCAAAATACGCCGAGGACGCGCCGTCCTCATAGCGGAAGGGGTAGCTTTCCGTCAGCTTGCCGCAGGGATTCGCCGCGCCGGACAAAATACGCAGCAGAGCACGGGCGCCCGCCTGGCCGGAAAGTCCGGCATGGAGCACAGCGCTCACCTTCTCCGTCCAGCCAAGCTCCACTGCGCTGCCGCACGACAGCACCACCACGATGGGTTTGCCTACCGCCGCAAGACGATCGAGCAGATCGAGCTGGTTTTGCGGCAGACGGATATGCTCGCGATCCGCGCCCTCGGCCTCGCTGGTCTCGTCAAGGCCGAGATAGAGCAGAATAACATCCGCCTTTTCCGCCAGTGCCGCCGCCCGCGCAGCGAGCTTTTCGGATCGCTTGCCAAAGCGCTTAAAGCCCGGCTCATAGCCAACGATATCGAAGTATTCGCCGGCGATCTCCAGCGCATTTTCCACCTTCGTGGGGTTCACGTTAGAACTGCCCGCGCCCTGATAGCGGCTTGCTTTGGCAAAGTCACCGATGAGCGCCACACGCTGCTTGCCCAGCGGCAAAATGCCGTCGTTTTTCAAAAGCACCGCGCTGGCCTCGGCCATCTCCTGCGCCAGCGCGTGATGGGCCGCCTCGTCAAAGTCATCCGCGCCGCCATCGCGCAGGGCATCCACCGCCGTGAGCAAGCGTTCGACCGCCTCGTCCAGCACCCGCTCATCCAACCGGCCCTCTTTCACCGCGCGAACGATCTCCGCACTTGTCTCGCCGCCGGTGCCGGGCATCTCCAGCTCGTTTCCGGCCTTGAGCCCCTCCACGCGGTCGTTTTCGCCGCCCCAGTCGGTGATCACGATGCCGTCATAGCCCCATTCGTCACGCAGAATATCGCGCATGAGGTGCATATTCTCGTTGGCATACACGCCGTTTACGCGGTTATACGAACTCATGAGCGCACGGGGCTCAGCCTCGCGCACAACGATCTCAAAGCCCGTGAGATAGATCTCGCGCAGTGTGCGTTCATCGAGCACGGAATCGGACACCATGCGCTTGGCCTCGCGGTTATTGACCGCAAAATGCTTCGGGCAGGCGGACACGCCCTGCGACTGCACGCCGCGCACATAGGCCGCCGCCATCTTGCCCGCCAGATACGGGTCTTCCGAGAAATACTCAAAGTTGCGGCCGCACTTGGGATTGCGCTTGATGTTCAGCCCCGGCGCGAGGAAAATGTTCACATCCAGCGCCGCCGCTTCCCGCCCGAGCGCCGCGCCCACGCGTTCCATCAGCGCAGGATCCCAGCTGTTCGCCGTGGTGCCGGACGACGGGAAGCAGGTGGCCGGATAGCTCGGATTGAGCCCGAGGTGATCGGCTGCCGCCCGCTGGCGGCGCAGGCCGCTCGGCCCATCTGCGCAGTATAGCGAGGGGATGGAGAAATACGGAATATCAACGGTTTGCCAAAAATCCTTGCCGCTGGTAAGCGAGGCTTTTTCCTCCAGCGTCATCCGGCTTATCAATTCACTGTGGTTCATACAGCTCAACCCTTTCTGCGAAATTTTCTGTCTGTTCCGGCCACATCTGTCGCCAAACAGCCGCCGCCGGAAAAGGCAGTCGGGCGCACCTTGCGAAAAGATGCGCCCTTGTGCCGTTCGTTCGATCAGCCCGCTTCGCCGGAGGCTTCTCCGGATGCGCCGCCCATGCCGCCGGACGCGCCGCCGGAGGCACTGCTGGCCGAGCCGGTGCCGGCCGTATTGCACACGACGGACACCACATCGCTCGCGATATCGCCGGTGTAGATGTCGGCATCAAAGCCGGCGGTGACGTAATAGGTCGTGCCGGTCAAAAGCGCGGTACCCGCATCCTGCACCTCTACCGCAAGGGTGTTGTTGTGGTTGACATTGCCGAAGAACTCGCTGGTGGTGTAGGTAAGCGTGGTCTCGTAAACCAGCTCGGTGCAGCCTTCATCGGCATAGAAGCCGACCGTGACCGCCGTTCCGGCGTTATAAGCCTCGTAGTTTTCCAGCGCGATCTGGATGCCGCCGGCCTCCGCCTCGGTGGCCGTGATGACGGGCTTGACCGCCTCCACGCCCGCCCAGGCGATCTGGGCCGCGAAGGGCTCGCCGTTGGCCCAGGTCTCATCGTCGCCGCAGGCCGTGACCTCGACCACATAGTAGCCGGGGTTGAGCGCCGCGTAGTTCGTGGAGCTGAGCATACAGCCATCCGCCATGTCCGCCGGAACGGTCAGACGGGTGGTATAGCCGAGGTTGGTGAGCTGCTTTTCGCCATCTTTATCCGCGCGGAAGATATCCACGAGATAGCGGCTGGCGTTCTCCACGCCCGTGAAGGAGATGACGGGATAGGCCGCGTTGTCGGGATCGACATTTTCAAAGTCGATAGCAATGTCCGACACCTGGCCGAGCGGCGTGAGTACGCCGGCGTCCGACGCCGTATAGGCGATGGGCTCGGAGCCAAGGGAGTTCGACCAGTTCACGCCATCGCCCACGGCGATGACCGAAACGAGATATTCGCCCGCGCCCAGCGGCGAAGCCAGCGCCACAGGGCTTTCCTCGCCCTCGGTGACCTTGGCGTATTCATCGCCGTCCTGATACACATAAACCTGATAGCTCACGGCGTTTTCCACCGCATCGAAGGTGACGCTGTCCTCCGCGCCGTAGCTGACGGCCACATTGACCGGCGCATCCAGCGCGGCCATCTTGCCGCCGCTCGCCTGCTTATCGCCGCAGCCCGCGAGAGCCATCAGCGCAAGGCAGAGCACGACACACACAAGCGCCGCCGAAACCTTTGCTTTTTTCATGTTAGCCTCCTAATCTTCTAAATTTTCAAAGAAGTCCGATAACGCCGCACACCAGCGACGCCGCCGAGAACAGATACGCGCCGGGGGCGATCTCCTTCGCCTTGCCGGACAGCAGCCGGATGACGGTATCGACCGTGATACCGAGCAGGATCGCCGCGGAAAGACTCTGGCACAGGCCCGCCGCCGCCACCATGACCAGCGCGGGAATCGCGCTCACCGCATCGGAGAAATCGCAGTAGCGCAGCGCCGACAGCAGTCCCAGACCCGCCGCGATGAGCAGCCCCATCACGATGTTTCCATCGAGAAACAGCGCCGAGAAAATGAGATTGAACAGCGCCACGATGCACAGCAGACCCGCCACGATGGCGGAAAGGCCCGTTTTGCCGCCCTCCTTCGCGCCGAGAACGCTCTCACCACGCACGGACACCGGCCCCGCGCCCAGCACACAGCCGAGAAGCGAGGAGAATGCGTTCACGCCGTAAACATCGCCGCAGTCGCCGAGCTTTTGAAGCAGTCCGCCGCTCTGGTAAATGGGGCGGCCGTTTTCATCCAGCGCATCGGCGGCGTAGGCGCTGCCGTGCAGACCCGCGCCCGTTTCGCTCACACCAAGGGCGAGGAAGGACAAAATCGTCGTGACGCAAACGCCCAGCAGCTTGCCGCCGGCATTGACCGAAACGGCATCGACCGAAAGGCCCGTGGCCTGCGATTCGAGGTAGTTGAGGTAGTTTTTGTACATCGTGAAGTCGAAGCCCTCGCCGAAGAGTTTGGCAAAAAGACTGGCCTTGTACTCGCCGCTGATGCGGGACACTCCGTCGTAGAAATACATCCCGCCGTAAGCCGGAGTAAAGAATGCATAGAAGTAATAATCCTGGAAATTCGCACGCAGTGCCCACAGCAGCACGAACACCACAAAAGCCGCAAGCAGCGACCACATGGGCGCGTGTTTGACGCGGCGGGCTTTCAGCACCAGCATGGCCACAAGGCCGACCGCCGCCGTGATGACCGCCGTGGCGGCATACCAGCCGTATACGGCGCTGTCCGGCACGGCGAAGTTCAGGCTGCTCGTGCCCCAGAAACTCAGGCGCTCACCGGCGGCCGCCATGCTCTCCAGCACAGTGCTGTAGTCCGTGACGGAAACGCTCAGCAGCTTCAGCTGCGAAACGGCATACACCAGCAGATACGCGCCGAGCGCCGCCGGCAACACCTTTTTGATCTGCGCGGGCACGGCGTTGAACACGAACCGCCGCACGGGCTTGATCAGCATGACCGCAAGATAGATCAAATTCGCCGCGAACGCCAGCATCAGCACGTTGGAAAGCGTGAGCCCGAGATTCGACGACAGCGTGGTCACGATGAGGATCACGGCGCCCATACTCACCGACTGCATCAGCGGCGCATTGCACAAAAGTCCCATCAGGATCGTGCCCACCAGGGCCGCGAGAATCATGCCGAAGTAAACAGTGGAAAAGCTGGGGATACCGGCGTTTGACGCGACCAACTGTGCGCTGACCGCCGCCGTGCATATCACTTCGAAGAACATCAGAAGTCCCGCGAAGATCTCCGTTTTCACGTTCGTTCCGCGCTCGGAAAGGCGGAAGAAGCGATCAAGCGGCCCCCGTTTGGTTTGGTTATCCATAAGTTCCTCCCTGCCGAGGCCATGGGTTTCATGACCTCGGCGCTGTGTAAAAGGTTTATCAGCCGAACAGGTTGGCCACGGGCATCTCCTCGTAGTTGCGGCTTTCGAGGCTCTCCCAGTAGCTCATGTCGTAAAGATCGCCGTCGCAGAGAATGTGCGTGTCGTACCACAGGCGGTTTTTCCACGTTTCGCGCAGCTGATACACGCCGTAGTAGTCGGCGATGGTGTCGAGGGAAACAACGTTATCCTTGAAGATGTAGCCGTCCTGCGCCACGGAGGTGGAGGCCGTCACGGGCTTCGACCACAGCAGGCAGGCGATCTGCGAATAGGCCGCCTTGACCGCACCGGTCGCACTTTCCACGTCCATGCCGTCGGAGATCAGCAGACCATGGAAGCCGAACTCCTCGCGCAGAATGCCGATGTAAACGCCGCGATGGGCCCAGGACAGACCGATGCGGTTGAGCGAAGCCATCATGCCGCTCATGGGCGCCTGCTCGTCCTTGATGGAGTATTCCCAGGCACGGATGTAGATCTCGCGCAGGGCCTGCTCGTTGCACCAGTCGATCTGGCCGGAGCGGCCGCCATCGAGGTCGTTGAGCATGAAGTGCTTGTTGAAGGTGCCCACGCCCTCGGACTGGATGCCCGCGGTCTCCGCGATGCACATCGTGCCGGACAGCAGGCCGTCCTCGCTGTAGTACTCGAAGTTGCGGCCGCCGAAGGGGCTGCGGTGGGTATCCATGGCGGGGCCATAGCAGGAGGTGATGCCGGTGCGCACGCACTGCTTGCCGTAGCACTGGCCCACACGCTCGACGAGCTCAAGGTTCCAGGTGGAGGCCATCACGACCTCGGAGCAGAACCAGGTGTTGCCTTCCTTACCGCCGGTACCGGCCTCGCCGGGGCCGTCGGAGGAGCTGATGGCGTTGGTGCCGGCAAAGGCGCCGCCCCAGCTCTGGCCCTGGAACGTGACAAGGTTCTCCAGAGAGATTTGGTCGGCCCAGTCATCCCAGCGGCTGTCTTCCCAGGGGATCTCGTCCCAGCCATAGGAATCGGCGGGATCGGTGCTGTCCGTGACAGGGTCGGTTTCGCTGATGTCGCCATTGCGGGCAAAGCGGGTATCGACGGTATAGCCGGTGGTGCTCTTGCCGATGTTCATGACAACTTCTTTATAGCTGTCGTCGTTGTTGGACTTGCCCCAGTAGTTCAGGCCGGAGTTGCCCACAAATTCGCTTGCGCCCTGATAGCCGAAGGTCAGGTCGATGGTCGTGGTGGTGTCCTGATAGGGAACCTCGATGGTAACGGCGGTCTCGCCCTGCTTGGCTGTGTTGACATAGGCCGCCTGCACCTCGCCGAGGGCGACGTTGGAAACGACCGTAGTCTCCTCCACGCCGGTCATGGGGTTATAGGCCGTGCCGACCTCGCCAAGCTGGTCCTGACGGGCGCGGGTTCCCTCGCCCATGACGTTGAGGTTCGTGACCTTATCCCAGTCCTCGGCCAGCGAGCCGCGGCTCATGTAGACCATGGTGCCGGAGCCGTCGCCGCAGTTGAGGTCGTTGAGCTTGTTGTATGCCTCGGTCATGTCGCTGGCGCGGATGCCGTCGGCCTCTTCGGTGTAGAGAATATCCTCGGCCACCGTGACGCACACGGGGTCGCACTTCTGGGTGTGCGCATCGCTCTGGATGCGGATCTCATAATCACCGTGCTCAAGCACATAGCCGCCGAACTTGGGGTTGCCGTTGTAGTCGGTGCCGCGTTCGGAGGCGATGTAGCCAAGGTAGTCATAGGAGGCGACGTTGTCGGTTTCGAAGGTGATGGTGACAATGCCGCTTTCGCCGGGTTTGAGCCGATCGGTCTTGGCGTAACCGGCCAGAACGACCTCGGACTTATCGATGCTGCCCTCGTAATACGGGGCGTGGATGTAAAGCTGCACGACATCCTTGCCGGCCCAGTCGCCGGTGTTGGTGACCTTCACGCGCACGGTGTTGGTGCCATGGGCCTCAAGCTTGACATCGCTTTCCACCACTTCCCAATCGAAGGTGGTGTAGGAAAGGCCGCCGCCGAAAGGCATGGCCACGATGCTGTCGTAGTCGTTATAGTAGTCGTAGGTGATGTAGTTGCCGTTTTCGTCGGTGTTCGCGCCCTCGAGCACGAGCTGATCGGCATAGGCCGTTTCATACCAGCGATAGCCGACAAAGATGCCTTCCTCGTACTGGTTGTACTTCGGCGCACCCATGCCGCCCTCGGTGAGGTTGGTGTAGCTGGTGCCGTTGCCGTTGTTATAGTACACAGGATAGCTGTAGAAATCGGTCATCCATGTATCCGCCGCGCGGCCGCTGGGGCTGATCTGGCGGCCAGCGCTGTCGCGGCCGAGAAGCAGATTCGCCACACCGACAAGACCGGACTCGCCGGGGCCGCCGATCCACAGAACGGCATCGGTGTATTCCATGTACTCGCCCAGCGTCATCACGTTGGAGGAATCGACGAGCAGGATGATGGTCTCATAGCCCGCTTCCTCGCGCAGGTACTGGAGCATCTCGAGCTCGGTTTCGGTCGGGTCGAGATAGGTGCGCTCCGCGCTGCCCTTGCGCTTATCCGTGGAGATGTTATACGACGCCATGCTCATGGGAAGCTCCGCGCCCTCATGGCCCTGACGGCCGATCGTCACGATGGCGACGTTCGACTCGGGATGCGCCACGGACAGGCTCTTGCGGTAGGTCTCCACCGGCACTTCCGGCAGGTCGTAGGTGTTGGCGTTGACGTAGGTGCCGCCGCGGTCCGCCACCCAGCTTTCCTGCACAAGGCCCGCGCCGCTCTTCGAGCCCATCCAGGCCCAAAGATCGTCGTTGACATCCAGACCGGCCAGCTCGAACGCTTCCTTCTCCTGCAGGCAGTCAGCGTCCCATTTGCCCTTGCCGGAGCCGCCGCCGCCATGGATGATGTTGTAGGAGAAGTAGCCGTACAGGTCCGCCTGCACGTCCTCTGCCAGCGGCAGAACGCCGCCCTCGTTCTGGAACAGGACAGCGCCCTCCTGCTCAAGCTCGATGTCGAGCTTATAGCCCTCCTCATACAGCGTCGTCTGGTCATAATCGCCGTCGGCCGCCGCCGCAGGCAGCACGCCGATCACCAGCGTTGCCAGAAGGACGAGCATCAGGAGCATTGCGCCCGTTCGCTTCATGCCGTTTCGTTTCGCCATGGTTTTCGTTTCCTCCATTTCATCGGTTTTTCCCGAAAGCTGTATGGCCTGCTCTCGGGCGCGGGGATATAGTTTTATGTATTTTACACAATTCAAAGATATAACCCGCCGGATTTTTGTGCAATACATTGCGCAAAAGAGGCCCTTTTCGCGCCACAAACATCCCCGCCGCCAACATGAACGGTCGTTTTTTCGACACAAGCGGAAAGCCGCCGCGGAAGCTCCGCAGCGGCCTTATGACTGGTTTTGTATTCAGTTGAACATCCGCGCCCCCTGGCCCTGCATATAGGCCAGATACCCCTCCTTCAGCTCCGTGAGCTTGCGGCGCGATACCGGCACGCGGCAGTCGTTTAAAAGATGCACATCCGTGTTGGTAATGAGGCGGATGAAGCGGCAGTTGACAAGATAGCCCTTGTGGGCACGCAGAAAGCCCTCGCGCGCCAGCAGGCTTTCCAGATTCTCCATCGATTCCGAAACCGCCACCGGCTCGCTTCGACTGCTCAAAAAGACGTTTTGCGTGCGTCCGGCGCTTTCGATATAGAGGATATCGTCGATGTCCAGCCGCAGCGTCTGCCCGCGCGCCGTCACGATCAGGGCGCGGCCGCTTTCGCGGCTGGTGCGGTCGGCAATGTATCCGCCGATCACGGCAGACACGTCGTTTAGAAACTTTGACTTGCGGATGAAGCCGCAGGGATGCACCTGCAAGGCATCGAACACCTTATCCTCGCGGCTGGAGACAAAGATGATATCCGCCATGCTGCCGCCGTCGCGCAGTTCGCGGGCAAAGCGCAGCCCATCGCCGTCCGGCACGCTGATATCCAGCAGATACAGGTCGCACGGCGGCGCCTGCCGCAGGGCCGCCAGCGTTTCAAAGCACTCCGTTTGCGGCTCGTAGCCATGCTCGCGAAACAGCGAGGACACCGCCGCCTCAATGGCGCCGAGGGCGGTTTTGTTGTCGTCCAGGATCGACACGCGGATGGTTTTCACACGACCGCCTCCTTTTCCTCCGCCGCGAGCGGCAGTGCCAGCATCACATCGGCAATGAAATGGTCATTTTCCACGCTGAATTTGGCCAAGCCGTTATAGCGCTCGGCGATATCCCGCACGATGCGCGCGCCGTAGCCATGGGTCATGCCGGGCTTGCTGGTATGCAGCTTGAGACGGCGCCGCTTGGATTCCGCATCCGAAACGGGATTGATGACCTTGATAAAAAGATAATCGCGCTGGTAACGGATCTGCACCGAGATGGGCTCCGCGCGGCAGTCTTCACGGCTGCACGACTCGATGGCGTTATCGAGCAAATTGCATATGACCGATACAAGATCGCTGTCCGAAATAGAAAGTGCCGGCGGTACCACCACGGCCGCGTCCAGAGTCAGGCCCTTTTGGCGGGCCTTCGCCTGCTCGACCGCCATGGCCGAGTCGATGACCACATTGCCGCAGTCCACGGCCTCGATGGCCGGCGAGGCAAACAGCTCAAAGCCATCCATAAAGGAGATGGCCTCGTCGTATTTCTCGTTATCCAGCAGCGTGCGCAGCGTGGCAAACTGGTTTTTCACATCGTGCAGCACCACATGGATGTTGTCATAGCCCGCACGGGACACCAGCAGCATATCACGCGCGCCGGCCTTGCGGTCGCTCATCACCTGCTTTTCCACGCTTTGCCCATATTGGCGGGAAATCGTGCTGAACATCGCGTAGCACAGCATCTCCAGCACAAACAGGCAGAAGGTCAGAAAAATATAGCTTTCCTGATGCGCACTGATGCGCAGACTGCCCTCGAGCGCCACATAGGTCACCACCGTAGACGCGCACATCAAAAGCACGCAGTAGTTCGGCACGAACACGTGCGCGTCGAAGTTGAATGCATAAAGATACACCGCCAGCAGCACCGTCATGGTGACATTCGACCACAGCGTCATATCGCCGCTTATGCCGTAGTCCACGCGCAGGACATAGCCGATGCTCTCGGACAGGACCAGTATGGCCGAGTGGGCCGAATACAGCGTGAGCGCCTCCACGATGCGCGTGCGCCAGCTGTAGCGGCTGAAGAAGGTCATATACAGCACGATCACCAGCGGCATGATCGTGCGGTGTACCGCCACGGAGCCCGTGACCCACTGCCACACGCTCGCCACCACCACGATCATCGCCCACACGATGGCGCTTTGCCCCAGCAGTTTCAAAAGGCCCTTGGGCGTGAAGCGGATGCGGTTGAACACGACCGCCACCGCCAGGGCAAAAATGACCTCCGTGACGATATAAGCCGGCCCGTAGAGCTGCCAGACGTACATTGCAGTAAAGTAATCGGTCATATCCCTGTCCCCTGTTTTTTGTTGATATCAAAATATACCATAAAGCCGCCGTTCGATTCAAGCAAATTGCCCCCATTTTACATAAGCGGCGTCTGAATCGACACAAGCGGCGGAATAAAACAGCCTCGCGAAGGAAACTTGCTCTTGAAGGCGTAAGATAAAGGTAGACGCATGAAAAAGCATCATGCGCATATTTCCATACACAAAGTCGAAGTAACCATGCAGCTCGACAGCCTAGCCACCAACGACTGATGGCTACAAAAAATCATTCAAATGTAGCCATTTGTAGTCACTAAAAAAATCCCGAAAACCCCTGTATTTTCAAGGGCTTTCGGGACGCGAAATGGTAAATTAGATCATTCCCACTCGCTCCCGAAAACTGTAACTTAAACAATTTTGTATAGGCGGTTTAGCTCGTGGTATCTCATACATCTGTATTATCCATAAAGTATGGACTATTAGATTTTTTGT
>CAYLSA010000008.1:0-8355 GCA_964386575.1 uncultured Oscillospiraceae bacterium
CGGATAAGACTCAAGCCGTTTGGTATCGTGAGTACATCGCTGCGGCTCAGTCGTTTTTTCAGATTCGTTTTCATTTCCTCCTCATAGTCTCGCTCACTGCGCCGCGCGCACGCGATAAGAGCGCACCCCGCTCACGGTCTCGCCATCGATCTGCAGCGGCGAGGGGCGGTCAAACTCCACCAGCACCTCATGACCGGTCACGATCTCGACGTATTTTTTATACTTGACGTGCTTGCCCTTGAACAGGCTCGGGAACATACACAGCGCGCGCAACACGCCGGAATCATGAAACACCAGCGACGACACCGTGCCTTCGGGATTGGCGCGATCCTGCGCGGGCGTCATCATCATCCCGCCGCCGCAAAAGCGGCCATACATCGTGGGCGCAAGCCACACGCGGCGGTATTCCTGCTTCACGCCGTCCACCGTGACGGTGGCATTGAGCGGACGAAACGCGCCGAACAGCCCGTGCAGCGCGATCTTGGTATAGTTGACCTTTTTGCCCTGGGCGCGCAGGCGGTCGCCCTCCTCACAGCACCAGCCATCGATGCCGAAGCTGACATTATTGAGGAAAACGCCCGTGCGGCCGTTGACCTCGACCGTGGGCAGGTGTTCCAGATACGGCGCAAGGCGCACCAGCGAGCTGCCCGCCTGCAAGCCGAGATCGTGCAGCAGGTCGTTGCCCGTGCCGCTGGCGAAATAATATAACTCCTCCGGCAGCGTCATGCCCCGCGTTTCGTTGGCAAAGCGGCTCACCGTGCCATCGCCGCCGCACAGCACCACGCGGCAATCCGGCTCGATGCGGGCGAAAAAGTCCGCATAGGGGCCAAGCTTCGTCACATCCAGCAGCTCCGATTCCACCTTATCCAGTTGCAATACCGCCGCCGAACGAACGATCTGCTCGCCCCGTCCGGACGCGGAAAGAGGATTATATAATATGTACTGTTTCACTTTTTTCACGGCCTCCCGACCCCATATTCATGCCCTGACTTCGGGTATTGTATCACTGCAACCGCCTGCGGTTCAATCCCTTTTTTCACTTTATTTGCCTTTTTTCACGCGGTGGCCTTCACCGGCAGCGACACCGTAAAAACCGTGTAGTCCTCGCGGCTTTCCGCCTGCACCGTGCCGCCGTGCAACTGCACCGCCCGCTTCACGATGGAAAGGCCGATGCCGTAGCCCTGCGCGGTGTGCGATTCGTCCGCCTGATAAAACTTGTTCCAGATATGCCCGATCTTATCCGGGTCGATGGTGCTGCCGGTATTCGCCACGCGCACGAGCAGCCGCCCGTCCGTCTCCGCCACGGTCAGCTCCACCGTGCCGCCGTCGGGCGCGAATTTCACGGCATTGTCCAGCAGATTCACCCAAGCCTGCCGCAAAAGCTCCTCGTTGCCCTCGACCATGTGCTCGCCGACATCCAGATTGATATCCAGCGCCTTGCGCATCCACTTGTCCTCCAGCAGCAGCACGCAGCGCCGCAGTTGCTCGGACAGATTAAAGCGCGTGACATCCGTCAGGATGGCCTGATTCTCCACCTTCGTCATGTTCAGCACGTTCGTGGCCATGTCCGAAAGGCGCATGGATTCATCCTCGATGATGCCGAGATATTCGTCCCGCTCGTCGGCATCCAGATCGCCGTGGCGCAGGAGCTTGGCAAAGCCGGCGATGGACACGATGGGCGTTTTGAATTCGTGGGAGAAGTTGTTGATAAAGTCCGAGCGCAGCATCTCCGTGCCCTCAAGCTCCTCGGCCATGGTGTTGAAGCTGTCTGTCAGCTCCCGCACCACCGGATGGCGCCCCAGCGAGGACGAAAAGCGGATGCGCGTTTTGAAATCGCCGGAGGCCAGACGATTCATGGCGTTGATCACGGCGTTGACCGGGCTCATGAACACCCGCCCGAACATATAGGAAAACACCGCGCCCACTCCAAGGCTCACCACCGCCATCAAAACGATGAAGGCATAGCGTCCGCTCAGCCGCAATCCCAGCGGCGTGGTCGAACCGAGGCGCAAAAGCAGGATCAACACGATCCCGCTCACGCTCAGCGCTGCCAGCAGTATCACAAAAACCAGAACGGAAAACAGCAGCGTCAATGCCCCACGCTGCTTTCGCTCCTTCGGATCCCTCAAAGTTTCTTCACCGCCTTGTAGCCGAGTCCGCGCACGGACACGATCTCAAATTCGTTCCAGCCCTCAAAACGCCGGCGCAGCCGCCCGATATGCACCGTGACGGTTTCCCAGCCGCTGTCGCTTTCCGCACCCCAGATCTCGTCCATCAGCTCGATGCGCGTGAAAATGCGGCCGGGATAGGACAAAAGCTTATATAAAAGCAAAAATTCCTTCTGCGGCAGCTCCTGCACCTCATCGCCGCGGCGAACCGTGAACGAATCGTAATCGAGCGTCACGTCCCCGATCTCAATGCGCCGCTCGCTCACGATGCGGGCCCGGCGCAAAAGCGCGCGGATGCGCAAAAGCATCTCCTCCGTGTCCACAGGCTTGGTCATATAGTCATCCGTTCCGACTAGGAATCCCTGCTTGCGGTCGGCGGGAAGCTGCTTGGCCGAAACCATCAGGACCGGCAGCTCGCTTTGTGACTGGCGCAGCTCGCGCGTGAATTCATAGCCGTCCATGTTCGGCATCATCACGTCCAGCACCACAAGATCGACGTGCCGTTCATCCATAAGCGCCAGCGCCTCGGCCCCATCGCACGCGGTGGATACCGTATAGCCACCCGTTTCCAAAACCGCCTTCATCAGCCGGCGCGTGTTTTTATCGTCATCGACAACCAGAATGTGAAACACTCCGAAAACCCCTCCACCATTCCGTGATACGCCGCACAGCATAGCGTGCGAATCTAAACTGAGGCTAAATTTGTAATATGTAGTATAGCGCGCGGCGGCCGCCTTGCCAAGAGAAAAATCCCCGGGGCACGACAGCCTCGGGGATGGGAAGAAATATTCGCTTTATTACTCGCGGCGCAGCGCGTCGATGGGGTTGAGATTTGCGGCCTTGACCGCCGGAAGCAGACCGAACACGATGCCGATGACCATGGAAAACACCACGGCGATGACCGCCGCCGGAGCGCTGATCATCGTCGGCGTGCCCATAACGGACGAGATCATCCGGCTCATCACGATGCCCGCAGCCACGCCCAGCAATCCGCCAAGACTGGTGAGCACGGCGGCCTCGGTCAAAAACTGCCAGAGGATACGGCGGCGGCGCGCGCCGATGGCCTTTTTCAGGCCGATCTCCCGCGTGCGCTCCGTGACCGTGACGAGCATGATGTTCATAACGCCGATGCCGCCGACCAGCAGCGAGATGCTCGCGATCCAAAGCAGCTGGCGGTTGGACGATGTGGCGAGCGACTGCATTTTCTCCGCCTGCTCGCTCAGGTCGCCACTGCGGTAGCTGAAGCCCTGGCTTGGATCGACCGCCGCAAGCTGCCGCTCCGTGAGCAGTTCCGCCGCCTTTTGGCCGATGGCGGTCATATCGTCCGTGGAGGCCGCCTTGAGCGCCACGGTCTGCGGCTCATCAAAGCGGTAGAGGATGGGCCAGGTGGTCAGGGGGATGAACACCGTGCCGCTGGAGCCGGAGTTATAGGTATAGTAATCGTTGATGTTTTCGATGTTCGCCTCGGTGGTGCGCGTGCGTTCCACCACGCCGATCACGGTATAGCTCTCGCCCATGAGCTCAAGCGTTTTGCCAAGCGGGTCCTCCCCGGCGAAGATGGTGGTGTTGGCGTCGCTGTCAAGCACCGCCACCTTGCGGCAGCGGGAAAAATCGCCGTCGATAAAATCGCGCCCGCTCACCAGCTTATAGCCGCAGGCGGCGAAATAATGCCCGTCCACGCCGAAAAGCGAGCCGCTGAAGGCATTGTTTTTATAATACGCGCCGTCCACATACGACCGCGAGCAGTACAGCGACACGGCTTTGACATTATCGAGCGCCGCCAGCTCCTGCCGCGTTTCCTCCGTGACGGTGGCGATACCCTCCGGCGGGGTCTGGTATTCAAGCGTATAAGGCGAATCGTTTTGATACAGCCGCACCACCACCGCGTTCGTGCCCGCGCCGACGAGATTTTCCTTGATCTGCTCGTTGGTGCCCTTGATGGTGGCCACGATGGTGATGATGGAGGCGATGCCGATGATGATGCCGAGCATGGTCAAAAACGAGCGCAGCTTATGCGTCCACACACCCTGCAGGGCCAAAGACAGATTTTCAAACATATCTCAAGCCCCCTTTATCAATAGTACATGCTGTTGTACAGCTCATCGATGCCGACCTGCACCGTTTTCGCGCCCTCGACCACGCTCTTTCCATAGGGGAAGGCGATGTATTCGTCGCGCGCAAGACCGGATTTGATCTCCGTGTAGCTGCCCCAAAGGTTCTTGCCCGTGGTCACATAGCGCTTTTCGAGCAGATCGCCCTCGCCCTGCACATACACATAGCTTCGGCCGTTTTCCTGCCGCAGGAAGGGATTTTGCAGATAGAGCTTATCTCCGTCGCTTTCGCTGGGCTGCTCGCCGGGCGTGAAGGTGATGTTCACATACTCATTTTCGCGCAAAGGCGCATCCTCATCAAGGAAGATCGTGAACGGATACTTCGAGATATTGCTGTTGCCCTGGCTCCAATACCAGCCGTAGCTGTTTTCATCCATCGGATAATCGGATATTTCCGTGATGGTGCCGGTGAGCTGTTCGCCGCTTTCCCAGCTCATCACATTCACCTCATCGCCGACCTTCATGGTCTCAAGGTCAAGCTCGCCCATGTAGCCCTGCACATAATAACCGCCGCCGCCCGAAAGAAGCACCACCGGCTGATCTTCCGCCAGCGCCTCGTCCACGGTGCGCACGGTTTTCACAACGCCGTCGATCTTGCTGTAGACCACGCCGTTTGAAAGCTCATATTCGATCGTCTCATACTCAAGCTGCGCCGTGCGCAGACGGAAGTTGAGATCGATGATCTTGCGGTCCTGCTCGGCCTTCATCTTTTGCAGCTCGCTCCAGGTATAGGTCGGGCCGCTGTAGCCATAGTCGCCGCCGTAATCCGGAAAATCGGGGATGGCGGAAGAATCGTAATTGGGATCCGGCTCGCCCATGGTGAACACCAGCTCGCCGCCCTTGCCGATCTCAAACACCATCTGCCACACATCCAACAGCTCGCCCTCCGGCGAATCGGCCTCGCGCCGCTCGAAGATGGCGTAGCGCACCAAAGAGCTGTTTCCCGGCGCAGGCGTGGCATCCGGCACGGGCGTGACATCCGGCTCGGGTTCCGCATCCGGCGTGGAAGCAGGTGTAGCCTCCGGTGTGGAAGCGGGCGTTTCCGCAGGTGTGGCCTCCGGTGTAGGATCGGGTGCCTCCCCGGGCGTTTCCGTTGTGGGCGTTTCCGCCGGTGTTTCGCTCTCGTCGGGTGTGGGCATGGGTTCCGGCGCCCCGGGCACGATGGGGCCAATGGGGTTAAACGTCGCGCCCTTGAAGATCACCTGCGAGATGAATGCCTCGCTGTAGGTGTCAAACTCGCCCCAAACGAAGATATAGGGGTCGGCCGCCGTGCCGCTGCCCTTGCGCAGATACGGCGTGACCACGGAGGTAAGAGAGCGCGTGTCATCGTCATCATACGACACGGAGCGCGAGGAGCCGGACGCGGAATAGACGCTGTAGGTATCCATCTCGGCGCGCTCTTTCTTCGCGTTTTCCAGATCGAGCTTGAGCTGCTCGATGTCGATACGCTTGCGCTCAAGTTCCAGATCGTTCAGCGTGGTATCGAACGCGAGGATGGGGTCGCCGATTTTGACGCTCTGGCCCTCCTCGACGTAAATTTCCGTGACCTGCTGGGTGTTCGTGACATACACGGACTGGATGCGGTCGGTGGTAACCTGACCCTCCGTCTCGGCCTGATCGGCGCCGGAATAGGTCGTGCAGACCTCCTCAGCGCGGTATACGTTCACTTCCGAGGCGCTGCGGCTTTTCACAAGGCGCAAAACGCCATAGATCGCGCCGCCGAGCAGGATGAGACTGCCCGCGACGATCAATATGCTTTTCAGCCATTTTGCCATCCGTCACACCTCCTGCCGGGGCAGAAGCTCCCCGTCGCGGATGCGGCGCAGCGTTTTCGCGCACGCGGCCACATCGGGGTCGTGGGTGATGACCATGATGGTCGTGCCCATGTCATTGAGTTGCTGGAACAGTTGCATGATCTCCTCGCTCGATCGGCTGTCCAGCGCGCCGGTGGGCTCGTCCGCCAGCAGCAGCTTCGGCTTTGCGATCATGGCGCGGGCGATGGCCACGCGCTGGCACTGGCCGCCGGAGAGCTGATTGGGCCGGTGGCTCATGCGGTCGGCAAGGCCCACCATTTCCAGCGCCTTGGCGGCGCGGCGGCGGCGCGCGGATTTCGACACCCCCGCATACAGCAACGGCAGTGCCACATTATCCAGCGCATCGAGCTTCGGCAGCAGGAAAAAGCTTTGGAACACAAAGCCAAGCTTGCGGTTGCGGATGTCGGCCAGACGCTTTTCGCTGGCCTTGGAAACATCCTCGCCGCCAAGCATATATTCCCCGCTCGTGGCCGTGTCAAGGCAGCCGATGATGTTCATCAGCGTAGTCTTGCCGGAGCCGGACGGGCCCATGATGGCGAGATAATCGCCCTCGTCCACATCCAGCGAAACGTTTTTCAAAACCGGCACCATATCCTTGCCCAGCGGGTAGCTTTTGCAGATATTGCGCATTTGGACGACCATCTGTCAGCCCTCCGTTCCGCGCTCCGGCTTGGTTTCGGCGGTCGTTTCGGTCGTTTCCGCCGTGCCGCTCTCGGTGGTCATGCTCTCCACAGACTCAAAGCTTTCAAACGACTCAAAACTCTCAAAGCTTTCAAAGCTCTCATAGCTCTCAAAACTCATATCGTCCATGGGCATGGCCTCATAGCCCATATCGCCGCCCATCGACTCCTCCGCGCGCACCACGGGCAGTCCCGCCTGCATGGTATCGTCCGGGAACGCGATGTAATCCTGCGTGGAAAGGCCGGTCAGGATCTCATACTCGCCAAGCTCCGCATCGTATGCGCCAAGCTGCACGGAGCGTTTTTCCAGCGTGTCCTTCTTACCCGCCGCCCACACATAGGCATCCGCGTCCGCATCCACCAGATAATATTCCGGCAGCCACAGGCCGGTCTTCACGCTGCTCTGGCCGTAATCCGGCTCGATGTAAACGTGCTGGCCGAGAATGAGCCCGTCCTTGGACTCGAGCGCGATGTAGAACGGATATTTCGAGCTTGTGGTCATATCGTCGCCGCTGTCGGAGTAGAAGTACATGCCGTTGTTGTCGTTTTTCACGGGGTTTTCCCAGTCGATCTTCTCGATGGTGCCCTGCCATGTCAGGCTTTCATCCATACGCGAGCGGATGAGCACGCCCATGCCCTCCATGAGCGAGCCGGCGTTTAACTCGTTGATATTGCCCTCCACGCGGAAGGTGTTCATGTCGGAGATGGTGATGAACGCGCTTTCGCTCTCGCTGCCGTCGCCGCTGTAGATCATCTGGTCGCCGCCGTCCTCCACGCTGCCAACGCTCATCACGCGGCCCGTGAGCGTGGCGCGGACTTCGGTATTGGAAAGAGACTGGCGCATATTGGCGATCTCGCGCTCTTTCAGCCCTTTGTTATACTCCGCTTCGCGGATGTCGGCCTCGGTGCTTTGGATTTGCAGCGTATAGGCAAGCTGCTGGGATGAGCCCGCCGAATCGCGCTCTTTTTCCAACTCCTCGATCTGGGCATGGCCGGAGGTGATGGCGTTTTCATAGCCCTCGAGTTCCAGCTCGAGCTTTTCCAGCGAAAATTGCAGCGACTGCGTGTCGTAGTTAAACAGCACGTCTCCGGCCGTGACCTCGTCGCCCTCTTCCACAAACACCTCGCCCACCTTTTTATTGGTGTCGCGCATGATCTTTTCCGTCTGGCCGGAGACCACCTTGCCCGCGTAGCGCTCGATCACGCCCAGCGAGCCCATGCCCGTGATGCTCGCCACGGACTGCACCGTCACTTCCTCGCCATCCGTTTTCTTCCCGCTCGCGCAGGCGCACAGCCCCACGGCCATCACAGCCGCAAGCAGCGCGGCCAATATGCGTTTGAACATAGCTATCTGCATCCTTTGCCTTGTTTTTGATCGTATTGTTTCCCCGCATGACGCAGGGCATACTTGTCTATGAAATATGTTACCGTGTCCCGCCGCGTATGACAACAACAGGACGGTTACAGTATGACGCGCTCCGCGCGGAAAAAGTTCCCGCTCAAAGCGGTATTTTTCCCCGGTAAACGCGGGCGTCGTAGTCCTTTTCCTCGTCGTGCAGCTGCGCCACGCACTCAAACAGCC
>CAYLSA010000008.1:8455-38703 GCA_964386575.1 uncultured Oscillospiraceae bacterium
CGGGCGTCGTAGTCCTTTTCCTCGTCGTGCAGCTGCGCCACGCACTCAAACAGCCGCTGCAAAACGCCGTCGGGGCTTGCGTAATACATAGCGCCGTCGGCGCGCCCCCGGTTTTCCATGCGGTCGGGCAGTGTGAAATCCAGACCGTGCAGCCGCTCGCCCAGACTTTTGAGCACCACAGCCACGCGGTGACGGCTCGGCCAGAGGGAAAATCGGTCTTTCAGCATTCCTCGCGCGCTCCTTCAAACGCCAGCGTGACTTTGAACAGATCGCCGTCGAGATACAGGGCCATCGTGCCACCGAGCAGCTCCGTGAGCGACTGGGCGATGGAAAGGCCCAGACCGCTGCCTTCCGTGTGGCGGGACGCATCGCCGCGCACAAAACGCTCCATCAGCTCCTCGGCCGGGATATTCAGCGCCTCGGCGGAGGTGTTTTTCAGCGCAATGGTCGTGTAGCCGCCCTCGCACGTCAGATCGACATAGGCCCGCGTGCCCGGCTGGGCGTACTTGGCGATGTTTTGCAGCAGATTTTCCAAAACGCGCCAGAGCAGCCGCCCGTCCGTGTCCAGCACCACACCGCGCTGCGGCAGGGCCATCACGGCCTCGATCCCGCGCGTCGCCAATCGTTCGGCGTATTCGCCCACAGACTGGCTGAGCAGCTCGCGCACATCCGTTGGCTCCGGATGCACCGCAATGGCCCCGCTCGAAGCCCGCGAAGCTTCCACCAGGTCCTCCGTCAGTTTTTTCAGCTTCGCGCTCTGGCGGTCAATGACCTCGATATACTCCTGCGCCGTGGGCGAGGGTACATCCTCCTTTTTCAAAAGATCCACATAGCTCACAATGGACGTGAGCGGCGTTTTGAGATCATGGCTGACATTCGTGATCAGCTCGGTTTTAAACCGCTCGCCCTTCATCTGCTCGTCCACGGCCCGTTTCAGCCCTGCGCCGATGGAATTGAGCGCCTCGCCCTGTTCGCGCAGGCCCGCCATCAGCTCATGGGTCGCCACCTGATAATCCAGCCGTCCGGCAGCCAGTTCCCGCGCGGCCTTTTCCAGCCGCCCGAACTGCACCGCCAGCACCACCGCATGGGCCGTTGCCAGCACAGCCAGCACCAGCACGATGACAGGGATCGTCAAATCCCATCCGCTTTGCGCCCAGTAATATACCCAAACCAGCGCAAAAACCGCCGACAGCGCTGTCAGGGCCGCCACGCGCCACATAGCGGGAAAGCGCAGCACCAGCACGCTTCGCCGCAGCTCATGGCGCTTATACCGCCGCAAAAGGCTCCACACGATCAGCAGCCCCGCCGCCGTCCAGCACAGCGTCCGAACGCACGGATAGGAAAGATATGCCCGCAGATACGATGCCACGATGTACGAACTATGCCGCTTCATCAGCCATGTGCTGAAATCGATCACGACCCCGATCGCGATCGCCGCCAGCGCCGCCAGCACCAGCGCAAGCGCCTCCAGTGGCACGCGGTCGAAGAAATTTCGCTTTGCCGGTGTATAAACCGCCGCCGACCAGATCATGAGCGCCGCCAGCGCCGCCGCCAAAAGCAAAAACACTGCCGCCGCCGGAATAAACCACGGCCTCAGCATGAGCAGCGTTTCATGCACCCAGTATTCCGCGTAGCAGCCGTCATACGGCTCCACCGGAAGGTTTACATAACCCTCCATGCGCCACAGCGTCACGTCCTCCTCCGCCGACACGACGATCACGGCCTCATCCGAAAGCGGAAGCTCCTCCGGCTCGCGGTTATCCGGAAGCTGTACCGTTACCTCCATGTCGACCGGAACGGAGAAGTCCGTTTTTGTATCCAGAACCACTTCGCCGGTTTTCTCATCCGTGATATAGATGGAAAAAGCCTTGCCGCTGTAGCCGGAGACGACGTCTTCTGTGATCGTGCCCTTCCACTGGATATAGCTGTACGCATAATAGATGCAGTTGTTTACATAATCTATCGCAAAGTCACTGTCAGCAAAGTCCTCTCCGTTGTTTGAAAAGGGCGATGCATCATACCACCCGCGCGTCCAGCACTGCCGCGCGCCGCAGCAGGCGACCACGCCCAGCGCCGTGAACACAAGGCACAGCGCAAAGCACAATAGCCGCGTTCCCTTTTTATGAAGCCATGCCTTCATCGTCCCGCCTCCAGTTTATAGCCCTTGCCCCAAACCACCTTGATATAGCGCGGCTCGGCGGGGTTGATCTCGATCTTCTCGCGCAGATGGCGGATGTGTACGGCCACGGTGTTTTGCGCGCCGAGCGGCGCGTCCTTCCACACAAGGCGGTAAATATCCTCCGAGGAGAATACCCGTCCGGGGTTTTCCATCAGCAGCTTCAGAATGTCGTATTCCGTGGGCGTGAGGGGAACGGGCTCGCCGTTCAGCGTGACGGTTTTGGCCGCGTCGTCCATTTCGATGCCGTCGATGCGCAGATTCTCCTCGCGATGCTCCTGCGCCGCGCTCCACGCCGTGCGCCGAAGCTGAGCCTTTACGCGGGCGATGAGTTCAAGCGGATTGAACGGCTTTGTGACATAATCATCCGCGCCCACGGTCAGACCGAGAATTTTATCCGTGTCCTCGCTTTTCGCCGTGAGCAAGATCACGGGCACGCTGCTGCCCTCCCGCAGCTTCATCGTGGCCGCAAGGCCATCGAGCCCCGGCATCATCACATCCATCAGCACAAGATCGGCCTTGCTTCCCTCGAGCACCTCCAACGCCTGCCGGCCGTTTTCGGCCTCCAGCACGCGGTAGCCCTCGCCGGTCAGATATATGCGCAGCGCGCGGCGGATGTCGCGGTCGTCGTCGCAGATCAGGATCGTATACATACGCTCATGCCTCCGTTGTGTTTCTCTCCGTTCCCTACGATAACACGAGGATTTTAAAAAGTTAAGGCCGCGAACATTAATTTTTGATTAAGACCGCGTCCCGTCCTGTGTATATGACGATTGACACCCCGCTTTTCTTGTCTTAAAATATCATTGGGGTGATATGTTTTGCGCTTTATCTCATGGAATGTGAACGGGCTTCGCGCCTGTGTGAAAAAGAATTTTGAGGAGAGCTTCTGGGCGCTGGACGCGGATTTCTTCTGCCTTCAGGAAACGAAGCTTCAGCAGGGACAGATCGAGCTGGATCTCGGCGGCTATGAGACCTATTGGGCCTATGCCGAGAAAAAAGGCTATTCCGGCACGGCCATTTTCGCCAAGACCCCTGCCCTTTCCGCGACCTATGGCGTGGGCGTGGAGGAACTGGACACCGAGGGCCGCTGCATCACGCTGGAATACCCGGAATTTTTCCTCGTTTGCGTATACACGCCGAACGCGCAGGACGGTCTGCGCCGCATCGACCACCGCATGGCGTGGGAGGATGCCTTCCGCGCCCATCTGACGGCGCTGGACGCGAAAAAGCCCGTGATCGTGTGCGGCGATATGAACGTGGCGCGGTCGGAGATCGATCTGAAAAATCCCGGCCCGAACCGCGGAAACGCCGGCTTTTCCGACGAAGAGCGCGGCAAGATGGAGGAGCTTCTCGCCGCCGGATTTACGGACAGCTTCCGCCATCTTTATCCCGACAAGCGCGATGCCTATACCTGGTGGAGCTACCGCATGGCCGCGCGCAGCCGGAACGCAGGCTGGCGCATCGACTATTTCCTTGTGTCCGACCGCATCGCGGAAAACATCTCCGATGCGTACATTTTCTCCGAGATCGAGGGCAGCGACCACTGCCCGGTGGGGCTTGATATACTGTGGTAACGATCGGCAATGTGAAGATAGACGGCCGACTGGCGCTCGCGCCGATGGCCGGTGTGACGGACGCGGCATTTCGCATGGTGTGCCGCGCGCAGGGCGCGGCCCTTTGCGCAACGGAGATGGTTTCCAGCCGCGGTCTTGTGTATCACGACAAGAAAACGGCCGAGCTTTTATTTTCGCCCGAGGGCGACAGCCCGCTCGCCGCGCAGATCTTCGGTTCCGACCCCGTGGCGATGGGCGAGGCCGCACCCATGGCCATCGCGATGTCCGGCGCACAGCTTCTCGACATCAACATGGGCTGTCCCGTGGGCAAGATCGTCCGCTCCGGCGACGGCAGCGCCCTGATGGATAAGCCCGCGCTTGCCCGCGACATCATCGAAGCCTGCGTCAAGTCGGCGGGCGTGCCCGTGATGGTGAAGTTCCGCAAAGGGGCCGACGGCGGGCATATAAACGCCGTGGAATTTGCCCAAATGGCCGAGGCCGCCGGCGCCGCCGCCGTGACCGTGCATGGCCGCACGCGCGTTCAGATGTACGCCGGCGTGGCCGATTGGGACATCATCCGCGATGTGAAGGCCGCCGTTTCCATCCCCGTGATCGCAAACGGCGATGTGTTCACGCCGCAGGATGCCGTTTCCATCCTCGCCCGCACCGGCGCGGACATGGCCATGATCGGCCGCGGCTCGTTTGGCGACCCATGGCTGTTTGCGCGCGCAAACGCCGCCTTGGAGGGCCGGCCCGAGCCGCAAACGCCGCCGCTGCGCGAGCGGATCGACTGCCTTGTGGCGCAGATCGAAAACGCCGCCGCGTGGAAGGGCGAAAAGCCCGCGTGCCTCGAGGCCCGCAAGCAGATATGCTGGTATCTGCGCGGCGTGGCAAATGCGGGGCCATACAAAAAAGAGGCCGTAACGGTATCAACGCTCGAAGAGCTTCGCCGTGTGGCCCATGTGATGCAGAGAGATTTGAGGTGATCGCTTGACCAATCAGGAGCAATCCGAACTCATCGCGCGCATCGTAGACGGCGAAACGGAGCTGTTTGAACAGCTTGTGCTGGAACACCAGTCGCTCGTTTACAATCTGGCGCTGCGCATGGTGGCCAATCCCGCCGACGCGGAGGACTGCGCGCAGGAGGCGTTTATCCGGGCGTTTCGCTCGCTGGCATCGTTTCGCGGCCGCTCGAACTTCTCAAGCTGGCTTTACCGCGTGACGACAAACGTATGCCTTGACCATCTGCGCGCGCGAAAGCGCCGCGCGGAAACCGGTCTTACCGCCGCCGACGAGCGCGGCGGGGAAACGGAGCTTTCCATCCCCGACCCATCCGACGGGCCGGAGACGCTGGCCGAAAAACGCGAGCGGCGCGAGGCCGTGCAGCGCTGTTTGCGGCGTCTGCCGGACGATTTCCGCCAGGTGCTTCTTTTGCGCGAGGTGTGCGGTCTGAGCTATGACGAGATCGCCCGCGAAACGAAGTTTGAGATCGGCACCGTGAAAAGCCGCATCTTCCGCGCCCGACGCAAGCTTGGCGATCTTCTGCGCGCGGACGGGAACTTTTCCGCGCCGGATTCGTCTGACGGAAAGGAGGTGCGGTGATGGACTGCGGTTACTTTGAAAAAATCATATACCGCCTGCCGGATGACGATCTGACTCCGGCCGAGCGCGAGGAGCTTGAAGCCCACGTGGCCGAATGCGCCGACTGCCGCACGCTCTATGACGCCATGGCCGCCGCTCGCGAAAGTCTGACCGAGCGCGTTGCCGTGCCGGAGGACTTCAGCAAGCGCGTGATGAAAGGCGTTCACGCCGAGGAGAAGGCCATGAAGGCCGAGGCCGCCGCGAACGCGCGCAAGGCCAACGCCAAAAAGCACTGGCGCTTTGGCGATCTCGGTCTGATCGCCGCGTGTTTGGCGATGGTCGTGGTCGTTTTGAATGTTGTATACGGCGATCTGGGCCGCCGGGACACGACCGAGTCCGCCGCCGAGGCCGCGCCCATGATGCTGGAGGAAGCTGCCGCCGAAGCCGCGCCCATGATGCTGGAGGAGGAGGCCATAGAGCCCGAGACCGCCGCTGCCACCGGCGCCGCGCCGGAAGCTGCCGAGCCCATGGACGCCGCCGATATGACAACAGAGACCGCGATGGACGGCATGGAAAGCGGCGCGAAAGCCGCCGACAGCGCCCCGGCCGAAATTCCGGTCATGGACGAGAGCGGCTCCCCCGTCGGAACGCTGGACGCGGACACCCTCGCCGCGCTTTTGACCGACGCCAACGGCAGCACCGCCGGAACCGATGCGCCCCCGACCTGGACCGTGGAGGCCGACGGCGCGATCTATGAGCTGTTCGTCATGGACGAGGTGCTGTTCTGGCGCGCACAGGGCGCGGACACACTGACACGCTCCGAACTGGACGCGCAGACATTTTTCGCCCGTCTCGGCTAAAAAAAGCTTTTCCTGTCCGCGAAGCTTTGCTATAATAAAGCCATAAAGTATATTGAAGGAGGATACTCCATGCCATTTTGCCACAACTGCGGCCATGCGCTGCCCGACGGCGCCAAGTTCTGCACGGAATGCGGAACTCCCACCGCCGCCCCCGCCTCCCAGCCGGTGCCGAAACAGCCGGTTTATGAAGCACCGGTCTACGAAGAACCTGTTTACGAGACTCCGGCCGTCGAGGAACCCGCTTACGAAGCTCCGGTTTACGAGGAACCGGTTTATGAGGCCCCCGCGCCCCAGCCGAAAGCGGAGGCGCCCGCCTATGAGCAGCCGGTCTATGAGCAGCCCGTCTATGAGCCGGTGCCGGTAACGCCCGCGCCCGCTTCAAACGGCTATTTCACCCCCGCGCCCCGCGCCGGTGCAAAGCCGCCCAAGGCGCCGAACGCCCCTGCCGCGCAGCATACATCCGCCGCGCATCACGTTCCCGCCGCGCAGAAAAAGCGCAACATGCTCATTCTGGCCATCGCCGCGGGCGTAGTGCTTGTGGCCATCATCGCGGTCGTTCTGCTGCTGACACTCGGCGGCAAGAACAAGGGCGGCGACGCGCCCGAAGCGCCGAAAAGCTCGCTGGCCGGCTCCAAGGGCGACAGCGGCGAAACCGGCAAAGGCAGCGGCAAATCCTCCGGAAAGGACACGGCGCTTGCCGAGGATGAGACCCTTGACGTCGCCGAAACGCGCCCCGAGGAGACCGACGAGGACGAAGTCGAGTCTATCGATGAGGATGACGCCTACCTCCAGGAGCAGAGCACGCTGCTGGCCGTTTATCAGATAATGCTCGAGGCATGCGCCGACGAAACGACGGACGATTTCGCCGCCGCGAACAACAACGGCTATGTGTGGGAGTACGATGACGACGGCTATCCGGAAATGACCTTCCTTTGCAGTTTTGACGATGTATCCCTCTCCGCGATCATCGCCCGCCGCACAAACGACTCCACGAACCCGATGATGATCGAGGAGATCCTGTGGGACGAGATGCCCGACAATGCTGTCAACGCGATCTATTCCGGCGTGCTTGACGGCGAACCGACTTTGTATCTGGAGGCCACCTACATGGAGGACGGATTCGAGATCGGCCGCTCGTATGTGTATTCGCTGGCGAACACCTCCATCGAAAAGCTCTACGAACTGGAATGGACCTGCTACGAGGACGACACGCTGAACACCTGCTGTGTCATGGATGCCGACAGCAATGTCCTTTCCACCGATGACGAAGATCATTTCCTGAGCATCTACAACTGCTCGGAGTATTACGAGGCCTCCTATCCCTATATGGACGGCTATGGCCGCCTGTTCGAGGATATGCTCACAGCGGAAGCTTTGGAGCTCATCTACGGCTAAAAAATTCATGCACAAAGGGGAGGGCATCGCCCTCCCCTTTCTTTTTTCGGTCATACCTTATGCTTTCGCAGCGCCTTGACCAGATACACCGCGGCAACGCCCGTGAAAACGCCCGTGACCACGGCAGCGGCCGCGAGCGCCGGACCATACCACAACAGCGACGGCGTTTTCGTGACGGCCACGGCGGCGATGAGCTGTCCGGCATTGTGGCCCAGCGCGCCCAGCACGCTCACGATCCAAAGCTGCTTATCCGCAAAAAGCCCGATGGCGAGCGCCATGACGGCCCAGGCGAGCAGCCCGCCCGCCAGCGAAAACAAAATGGCCGAGAAGCTGCCGGCGAACACGCCGCCCAGCACGATGCGCACCGCCAGCACGCACAGCGCCTCCCGCCGCCCAAGCAGCGCCATGGCCGCGAGCGTGATGATGTTGGCAAGGCCCAGCTTCACGCCCGGCACCGGCACCACCGGCGGGATCTGGGCCTCCGCGACCCAGATGGCCAGCGATATGGCCGCCAGCAGCGCCATGAATACAAGCTTTTTCGTTTTCATGCTCAATCTTCCTCGATCTGTATGACCAGCCGGTGCGGCAAACAGGTGATGGGGATGGCGGAGGAGTTGATCTCCCCCTGCTGCACGCAAAGCTGCTCCGGGCAATCCGACCATACCACGGCAATGCCGCCGGGCGTGACGCGAACGGTGTTGGTGCCGCGCTCGGTGGTAACATCGAATTCATACGGCACGGCCACGGCGGCGAGGTCTACGGTTTGATACAGCTCGCCATCGAGCCACAGCGTGGCCGTTTGGCCCTGCGCGCCATGGAACAGATAAACCCCCGCGCCCGCAAACAGCACCAGCGCAAATATTGCGATCCAGAACCAAGTTTTCTTCATCATATCTTCATATTTTAGTGGTATTATCTTTCGTTGTCAATAAATAGCGGGAAGTGTTATAATAGATAATGTACAACGACCCAAAGGAGACTAACACGCTTTGGATTTTGATCTGACCGACATCTTATTTGGCCGCGGCGCGGAATTGTTCGCACTGGCGACCCGTTTTGTCGTGCCGCTGCTGGCGGTGCTGATATTGCTGCGCTGCGTGCGCAGTATGCTGTCCGAGCGCTACGAGCCGGAAACCTGGGCCTATCTTTATCTGCCCGGCGAGATCATGGTTCCCATCAAGCACTGGGAATGCATCATCGGCCGCGCACGCTCCGCGGATGCCTGCATCCAGTCCGACGCCGTGCAAAAGACCCACGCGTGTCTGATGCGCTCGGCGGAGGGCGACTGGACCGTCTACCCGCTCGGCAAGGCGCACACGGAGGTAAACGGCGCGACCATCGGCCCCGAAGGCGCGCCCATTGCGGACGCCGATGTGCTCACGCTCGGGCCCATTCCCTGCCGCTTCGTCGATCTCACGGAGGACGAGCGCGGACGCCTTTTGCAATACCGCCACACACCCGGCCGGCGCGTGCGTCCGGCACTCACGTTTTTCTATCTGAGCGTGATGCAGCTTTTGCTCGCGTTTCAGCAGTCCATCTTAAACCCCGAGGCGGACAGCACCATGCTGCTCGCGTTCGCGGCGCTGTGCGGGCTGCAATGGGCATACTTCTTCATTTTGCGCGGTCTTGGCTCGCGCGGCTTCGAGGCGGACACACTCGCCTTTTTCCTGACCACGCTGGGTCTCTCCGTGGCCGCGTCAAGCACGCCGGGCGATATGCTCAAGCAGCTCATTTTCATCGGCGCGGGCGTTCTGCTGTTTGTATTCCTCAGTCTTTGGACGCGCGATCTCGGTCGCGTGAAGAAAATGCGCTGGCCCGTGGCCGCGGCGGCGCTGGGCCTGCTGGCCGTCAATCTGCTGCTGGCGCAGGTCACCCACGGCGCGCGCAACTGGATCTCCATCGGCCCGCTCACGATCCAGCCCTCGGAATTTGTAAAAGTGTGCTACATCTACGTCGGCGCAGCCACGCTCGACCGGCTGTTCGTCAATCGAAACCTCATTTTCTTCATCGGCTTTTCCGCCGTTTGCGTGGGCGCGCTCGCGCTCATGGGCGACTTCGGCACGGCGCTGATCTTTTTCATGACCTTTCTGGTCATCTCCTTCATGCGCTCGGGCAGCTTCGCCACGAATTTCCTCGCCATTGGCGCGGCGGGCATCGCCGTGATGTTCGTTTTGTCCGTCAAGCCCTACATCGCCGACCGCTTCGCCATCTGGGGCCATGTGTGGGAGGATGTTTACGGCGACGGCTGGCAGCAGGCGCGCGCCATGAGTGCGGCGGCCAGCGGCGGTCTGTTCGGCCAGGGCGCGGGACGCGGCTGGCTGGTGGACATCTTCGCGGCGGACACGGACATGGTCTGGGCCGTTTTGTGCGAGGAGCTGGGGCTGATCGTGGCGCTGTGCGCCATCGCGGCGCTGATCGTAATGGCGCTGTTTGTGGTGAAAAACGCGGCCTCCAACCGCTCCAGTTACTACGCCATCGCCGCCACGGCCACGGTTTGTATGCTGATGGTGCAGATGGGGCTGAACGTATTCGGCGCGCTGGACATTCTGCCGTTCACGGGCGTGACATTCCCGTTCGTGTCGCGCGGCGGCAGCAGTTTGTTCTCCTGCTGGATGCTGCTGGCGTTCATAAAGGCCTGCGACACGCGCGCCAACGCAAGCTTTGCCGTGATGCGCCCCGAACGATTCACCGGCGGCGTGGGCGTGGAGACCCTGCCGGAGGATGAGGCCGAGCCACTGCCGTCCGACGGCGGTTTTGAGTGGCGCCGCGAAAACGGAGGCGACGAATGAAAAAAGTAACGACACGCTCCTACGCCGCGCTCATCGTGGCGGCCCTGCTGCTGATCGGCCTGGGCATATATCTCGTCCGCCTCGCCACCGACGGCGGCGACTGGGCCAGTTTTTACGCAAACGACAGCGTATATAAAAACGGCGTTTTGAACTGCGGCACCGTGACCGACCGCAACGGCGTGGTGCTGGCCGAAAGCAGCGCCGACGGCTGCCGCTATGCCGACAGCGAGGCCGTGCGCACCGCCTGTTTGCACGCGGTGGGCGATCTCGACGGCAACATCGGCACCGGCGCACTGAGCGTTTTCCGCCCCAAACTCATCGGCTATTCCCCTCTGACCGGCACGACCACCGGCGGCGGCACCGTGAAGCTTTCGATCGATGCCGATCTGAATGTGACGGCCTATAACGCCCTCGCCGGACGCAAGGGCGCCGTGCTGGTTTCAAACTATAAAACCGGCGAGATCGTGTGCATGGTGTCATCGCCCGCGTATGACCCGAACGTCGGTTTTGACGCATCGGACGCGCGCTACGAGGGCGCTTACATCAACCGCTGCCTGTCCTCGGCCATCGTGCCCGGCTCGATCTTCAAGATCGTCACGCTGGCCACGGCGCTGGAAAACGACAGCAGCCTGTTTGACCGCAGTTTCCTGTGCGAAGGCAGCGTGACCATCGGCGCGGACACCGTGAACTGCACCGGCTACCATGGCTGGCAGACCATCGGCGAGGCCTTTGCCCAATCGTGCAACTGCGCCTTTGCGGAGCTTTCCGTGTCTCTCGGCGGCGATGCCATCGCGGAATACGCCGCGCGCTACGGGCTGACGGAAAGCCACGAGCTCGACGGCATCGAGACCCGCGCCGGTTCCGTGGTCTCCGGCGGCGGAAGCGATTCCAGCGTTGCCTGGGAGGGTATCGGCCAGTATGAGGACCTTGTGTGCCCCTATTCCATGCTGCGCTTTGTTTCCGCCATCGCCAACGGCGGCGAGTGCGTGGAGCCGACGCTGCTGGCCGGCAAAAGCCACGACACGACCCAGCTCGTGCGCAGCGACACCGCCGCGCAGCTTGCGAGCATGATGGCCTTTAACCTCGATTATGAATACGGCGCGGACTGGAATTTCCCCGGCCTTTCGCTGGCCGCGAAAACCGGCACCGCCGAAGTGGACAACGGCAACAGCCATGCGTGGTTTGCCGGCTTCGTGACCGATCCGGAAACGCCCTACGCCTTTGTTGTGCTGGTGGAAAACGCCGGAAGTGGGCTTTCCAACGCCGGCCCCGTGGCCAACGCCGTTTTGCAGAAAGCCATTTTCGGCTGATCTTTCCGTTTCACCCAGAAAGGACCCCTACCCCATGACCATGACCGCAACTTCCCGCAAACCCGCCCACCGGCACATCCGTCCGCGCAAAGCGACACCCATCCTCTGGCTTTTTTATCCGGCGCTGGCCGCGATCTTCTCCGAGCTTGTGCTTAAGTTGTGGTGCTTCCGCGCGCTCACCGGACGCGGCGCGCTGCTCACGCTGCTGCTATCCGGCGCGGCGGGGCTTTTCCTAAGCGCGCTTGCCGCCCTATTGCCACGGCGGGCCTACCGGCCGGTCATCGGCGTTTTGCTGTGGCTGGTGTTCGTGCTTTTCGCCACGCAAAGCGTGTATTATAACATCTTCAAGGCTTTCATGCTTCTCAGCTATGTGGACGAGGCCGGTATGGTTTTCACAAGCTTCTGGCGTGAGACCTTCGTGGGCATCGCAAACAGCCTGCCCGCCATTTTGCTTTACGCCGTGCCGCCGACGCTTTGGTGCATCTTCTCGCGCCGCCTTGTGCCCGCCGAGGGCAGCCGCCGCAGTGCCCTTTTGCCGCTGGGCGCGTTCATCGCGATGAAGGCGCTGGCGCTGGGGCTGATCTTCGGCTCGTCCGCCGGGATCATGAACGCGAAATATCTTTACACGCAGACCTTCCTGCCCACGATGTCCATGCGCTATTTTGGCGCCGTGACCACGCTCAATCAGGATATGCTGCATCTGCTGCTGCCCGATGCGGAATCTGCCGCCCTGCCGGACCCAACGCACACCCCCGCACCGACCGCCGAGCCGTCCGCCGCCGAGACCCCGCAGCCCACGGCCACGCCCGAGCCGGTCGATCGCAGCGCACAGGTGCTCGACATTGACTTTTCCGCCCGCGCCCAAAGCGAAACAAGAAGCGCCATCGCCGCACTGGACGAATACTTTGCCGAAGCCGAGCCCAGCTATAAAAACGAATACACCGGCCTGTTCGAGGGCTACAACCTCATCGTCATCTGCGCCGAGGGCTTTTCCGGTTATGCGCTCGATTCCGGCCACCTGCCCACGCTGTCGAAGCTCGCGGGCGAGGGCTTTGTGTTCACGAATTTCTACAATCCCTATTGGTATTTCTCCACGGCCGACGGCGAATTCACGCTGCAAAATTCCCTCATCCCCATGGCCGGCAGCAAAAGCGTTTACACCGCCATGTATAACACCATGCCCTTCGGTCTCGGCAATCTGCTCAACCCGCTCGGCTACCATAGCTGGGCGTTTCACAACCACAACGGCGCCTATTATTCGCGCAATGTCTCCATGCCGAATCTGGGCTACCGGTTCCGCGCGCCGAACTATGGTATGGACGTTTCCAACTACTGGCCGGAGTCCGACACCGAGATGATCGCGCTGTCCACACCCATGTACATAGACGAGCAGCCCTTTAATGTTTACATGATGACCGTTTCCGGCCACATGAACTACAGCTTTTCCGGCAACGCCATGGCCGCGCGCCACAAAGACGAGGTGGCCGACATGGCCGGAGAGTATTCCGAATCCGTTCGCGCGTATATTGCCTGTCAGATGGAGCTCGATCAGGCCGTGAGCGATCTGCTCGACCGGCTGGACGAGGCCGGTGTGCTCGATAACACGCTGATCGTGCTCACGGGTGACCACTATCCCTACGGTCTCGACCCCAGTCTGAGCGCCGGAGCCACGGGTCTCGGCGAGCTGATGGGCACGAGCGCCGTGGACGAGCTGGACAAATACCGCTCGTCGCTCATTCTCTGGAACCGCGCATTCGCCGCAGAAAACCACGTGGAAGTGGACACGCTTTGCTGCCAGCTGGACATTCTGCCCACGCTTTTGAATCTGCTGGGCGTGGAATATGACTCGCGGCTTCTCATGGGGCGCGACATCTTCTCTCAGGGCACGGAGCGGCTGGTGGTATTCTCCGACCAGAGCTTTATTTCCGACTATGGCCGCTATAGCGCCGCCGACGATTCCTTCGCGGCCGTCGAGGGCGCCTTCGATTCCGATGCCGAGGCAAACGCCTACGCCGCCGAAACGCTCACGGCCATCGGCCAAATGTTCACCGCCAGCGCCAATATCCTCCACAACGACTACTATGCAGGGTTGGGTCTGACACCATGATCGACATTTCCGTTCAAAACATCCATAAGGGCTTCGGCGGCACCGCCGTTTTGCAGGGCGTCACCTTCGACGTGAACGAGGGCGAGCGCGTGGCGCTGCTCGGCGAAAACGGCACGGGCAAATCCACGTTGCTGAAGATCATCACGCACGCGCTCGAACCGGACGAGGGCCGGATCGTCATCCCCGCGCAAAAGCGCGTTGGCTTGATCTCCCAGATCCCCGTGTATCCCGCGGACTGGACGTGCGAGGACGTTCTGCGCAGCGCCACGGCGCATCTGGCCGAGATCGCGACCAAGATGGGGGAGCTTGAAGCCCGGATGGCAAGCGATGCGGACGAGGCGCTTTTGAAAAAATACGACACGCTCGCCGAACAGTACGAGCGCCTTGGCGGCTGGTCGGCCGATTATGAGCGCGAGCGCGTGGCAAACGGTCTGGACATCGGTCCGGCCATGCGCGCGCGGCGCTTTGACGAGCTTTCCGGCGGCGAGAAAACGCGCGTGAATCTGGCGCGGCTGATTTTGGAGGACACGGACATCCTGCTGCTCGACGAGCCGACCAACCATCTTGATCTGAAAAGCACCGAATGGCTGGAGGACTACATCCGCCGCTTCAAGGGCACGGTTCTCGCCGTGAGCCATGACCGCTGGTTCCTCGACACCGTGGCCCAGCGCTGCGTGGAGCTGGTGGACGGACAGTGCGCGTTTTATTCCGGCAATTACAGCTTCTATGTGATGGAAAAGCGGCGGCGCTACGAGGAAATGCTCAAGCAATATGAGAAAAACCGCAAGGAGATCGCCCACCTGCAGGAGGCGGCAGACAAGCTGCATCTGTGGGCGTTCATGGGCGCGGATAAGCTGCACAAGCGGGCGTTCTCCATGGAAAAGCGCATCGAAAAGCTGTCGCAGGCGGCAAAGCCCCAAAACGCCAAAAAGCTCAAGGCCCGCTTTGCCGAGCAGGAATTTCGCGGCGATGAAGTCCTCGTGGCGGACGGGCTGACCATGGCCTTTGGCGAGCGGACGCTGTTTTCCGATCTGGAGCTTCTCATCGAACCGGGCGAACACGTGGCGCTCATGGGGCAAAACGGCAGCGGCAAATCCACGCTCGTTAAGCTCATCATGGGCGAACTCGAGCCCGAACGCGGCTTCGTGCGCACGGGGCCAAGCGTGAAGATCGGCTATCTGCCGCAGATCATCCGCTTCGAGCATCCGGAGCGAACGCTGTATGACACCATGCTGTACGATTGCCGCTGTTCGCCGCAGGAAGCGCGAGACCGGCTGGCCGCCTTCAAATTCCCCGGCGAGGACGTGTTCAAGCCGGTTTCCGCCCTGTCCGGCGGGGAGCTGAGCCGCCTGCGGCTGTGTATGCTGATGGGCAGCGGCGTGAATCTGCTCATTTTGGACGAACCAACCAACCACCTTGATATCGCCAGCCGCGAATGGATCGAGCAGGCGCTCGCCGATTACGATGGCACGCTGCTGTTCGTAAGCCACGACCGCTGGTTCATCGACAGCTTCGCCACGCGCGTGTGGGAATTGCAGGACGGCAAATTCTCCGATTTCGCCGGCGGCTTTGAGGAATACCAGCAGTACAAGCAGCGGCAAAAGCAGCTCGACCAGACCGTGCGCCGCGCGCAGCCCAAGCCCAAAAAGGCCCCCAAGCCCGCCGACACCGGCAAGGAGCTGGCCAAGATCGAAAAGCAGATCGCCAAGGCGGAGGAGGCCATCGCCGCCCTCAAGGCCGAGGAGGAGGCCAGCGCCGCCGATTACGTTCGCCTCATGGAGCTTTACGAGGCGCGGCAAACCGCCGAGGAGGAGCTCGACGCCCTGTATGAAAAATGGGAGGCGCTGAGCGATGGATAAGAAAACGCTGATCGGCCTTGGCGCCGCCGCCGTGCTGGCGCTTTCGGCACTGGCCGTGTGGCTCATACCGGTCGGCTATGGCATGACGGCGCTGGTACTGTTGGCGCTCGGCGCCGTGGCGGCGTTTTACACGATGGCGCGCGGACATAAGAAGCTGCTCAAGGCCGGAACGATCGTCCTGTGTGCGGCGCTGGTGCTGTTTCTCGCGGCGGAGATCCCCGTGGTGGACGGCGCCGTGTCCGATGAAAACACCGATGCGGATTTTCTCGTTGTGATGGGCGCGGGCATCAACGGCACGCAGCCGTCGCTTTCCATGCTGGACCGTCTGACCGCCGCGCTCGACTGGCTGGAAGCGCACCCCGACGCGCAGGTGATCGTGTCCGGTTCGCAGGGGCCGAACGAGGAGCTGTCCGAGGCCGCCGTCATGGCAAGCTGGCTTGAACAGCAGGGCATCGCGCCCGAGCGCATCCTGCCGGAAGAATCCGCCGACTCCACCCGCGAAAACATTCTCAATTCCTACGCGCTGGCCGCGAAGCACGGCGGCGGTCGGCTGGCTTTCGTATCCAGCGAGTATCATCTGTGCCGGATGCGGATGCTCATCCGCGCACTGGGCTTTGAGCCGGTGTGCGTGGCCGGGGAAACCAGCCGCGTGAGCCTGCGCGTGAACTATTTCATCCGCGAAGCCTTTGCCGTTTGGCAGATATGGATCTTCGGCCCGGAGGCATAATTTCATAAAAATAAGAATCCGGCGGAGGAAAGCCCTCCGCCGGATAATTCTATGTTCAGTTGTGCTTCTTTTTCAAAACCAGCACCGTGCCGCCGCAGGCCAGCAGCAGCACCGCCGCCCACAGAAGCAGTCGGCTCTCATCGCCGGTTTTGGGCGAATGCCCCTTTTGCGTGCCGCCACCGGCGTTACCACCGGCATTGTCACCGGCATTGCCGCCGGTATCGTTCGCAGCAAGTTCCGCCAGCGCAAACGGGCTGAACCCGCCAACCACGAACCGCGCGTACCACACACCGTCCTCCGCCTCATACACTGCGATGGGCTCGAGGACCTCCGTGCGCTCCGCGCCATAGTGGACAAGGCGCACCTTCTCCGGGTCCATGCCCTCCGGCACCGCCAGCGTGATGCACACCGGCACGGCCAGAGAACTCGTATCTGCCACGCCGTCAAGGTCCATGGTCAGATGGATGGCGTCCTCCTCGGACCAATCCACGTCCGCCGGAAGCGTTCTTTCCGCGCCGTCCTCCACGCGCAGCGTGACGGTCTCCTTCGTGAGCGTGTTGAGCTTCGCGCCGACCACATTCACGCGCGGCGAAATGCTTTCCGACGCCACATCCGTTGTGACCGCGCTATCGGTCACGGCATTTTCCAGCGCTCCCATCTTGTCAACGACCTCGTTTGCTTCGCTGCCGGTCATAGCCTCGGTGAGATTGTCCGTTCCAAGCTCCTGCACCGCCTCGCGGGTGTCGGCGTCCGTTGTGCCGATATAGGTGCCGATCTCCGTGAGCGCCTCCGAAACCGTGACCGCCTGCACGCGGAACTCGGCGGGAGGCACCGTCTGCGTGCCATTTACCGCCTCGTCGGTCTGCATTCCCGGAGGAAGCGGGCCTCCTGTTGCAGCACCGGGGTTGCGATTCACAAGGCTCGGGATCAAATAAACGCTTTCGCCCTGCTTCATATCGCAGATAAAGGAACGGCGGAAAGCCACGTCCGCGCCCATGAACATCGTCCGCTGGCGCATATTCATATCGCAAAGGTAAAGCCACGAAATATTGCCCGTCTCCGGCAAGCTGAACATATACAGCCCGTCCGCAGGCGCGGTAAAGCGATAGAGCGCGCCGGAATCTTCATAGGTCGTGTTGGCGTTCAGCGCAAGCTCCTTCGTTTCATAGTCCTGCACTTTCACGATCTTATGCGCGATCGTTCCGTCGCCCTTTGTGAACGTAATGTAGGCTTTTTGTCCGGCCTCCAGGCGAAAAAGGGCCGGGCTGATCGTTTTCTTGTTGCCGTTGTTTTCCGCCAAAACCGTGGCATTGCCGCCCGTGAGGACATACATACCGGCCGTTTCCGCTTCAAAAACGCAATCGCCGCTCAGCGCATTCGCACCTTTGTATTCCTTGTTCAGTTCAAGCCTTTGGGCATCATCAAGGCTCTTTTCGCGGACAGTCAGGCTCATGCTCTGGTTCTGGTTCTGGCTCTCACCCGGGCCCCCACGCTCCTGTCGCTTGGCGATCAGATACACCGTTTCGCCCTCGTTGAGCACCACCGTGCAGGTCTGCACGCCACCCGGTTGCTGGTGTGACGGGCCGATACCGGAGGAGTTATTCAGCGACTGAAGGCCGGTGCTGTCATACACAGAGCCCTCGCAGCCGTTAAGCTCGATCTCATAGAAGCCGCTTTTCGACGGCGTGAATTTATAAAACGCCGTGGATTCACTGCTTTCCGCCGGTGTGTTCAATACGATCTCCGTGAAGCCAAACGTTTCCGCCGCCTGCACCTTCATCGGTGCGTCCTTCTCTCGCGTAAAGATGATGTAGGTCTGCCCTGCATCCAGCTCCACAGCCTCCGTTCCGTTCAGTTCGGTCCCCATATCCCCGATCGGCTGCAGTTCAGAGCCGCGGCCGCCCTCCGGTTTTTCATTCACCTGAATGATATAGAGGCCCGTGGTAGTCGGTACAAATCGATAGCCGCAGTATTCTCTTTCGGCGGTATATTCCCGGCCAAGCTCCACCGCGGGGAACATGCCCTCCAGCGTGTTGAAGGTCACATTCACCGTCCGACTGGACTCGGCACTGTTTACGGCGAAATAGAAGTCAATTGTTTGGCCCGCTTCCATCTCGATCAGGCGGTATCCACTGCTAAGCTGGTTTTCCAGGGTGTTGAGCCACCCGTATACGCCATTGTATACCACACTGCCGGTGGCATGATCGACCGCACTGAGATCGTTCAGCACGCCATCTGCATAGAAGCAATAAGTAGCATTCGTCGGCGATGTGAATCGGCGGCACTGCTTTTCACCGCTCTCGACCGCGAACGTTTCACCGATCACAAGGCTCGGAACCGTGGTGGCCTCGATTTTACAGCTTGTGCCGCGGTTGCGTACGTAAAGAACATCCCCAGCGGCCAGCGAGACAACATTTTTGGCAAGCTTCCTGCCGTTCAAATATAGGTCAGCATCGGTCGCTGTGACAGTATAGTCTCCCGCTGTCGCAGCTTCAAAGCGGTAAAATTCCGCGCCGTTATAATCGGTACCAGCGGTCATCGCCGTGGAATCCCCGTCCGTCATAGCACGAAGTCTTAGCGAGCCGCTTCCCCGCGCCGTGAAGAGGAGGTCGCGACCGTCGCTGTAGATATATTTCTTGTCTCCCAAATCAAACGACTCGACCGATGTGCCCTCACCAAGGGCCCGGACATCGGCAGCGCCACGCTCCAGAACCAGCCAGCCCGCGGCCGGTTTGGCCCGAAGCAGCGAATTGTCGCTCACAGACGTGGCAGCCGTATCCGTTGTTTTCAGTTCCTGCAAACTGTTATAAGCATAAAGGCAAATGCTGCCGGATGTACCGGAACCACCAAGCTCGAAATAAACCGTTTCCTGCGCATTGAGCGTAAGAACGATCGTTCCAATATAGCTTTGCAACTTATTCAAGTTGCCCCGAACGGTCGTCACTTGCTGGCTGTCCGGCCGCGTCAGCAAATAGGTACCGGCCTCAGTCGCCGTGAATTTATAGCATTTCTCTGTTTCAGCGGGCAAAGTTCCAGGCGTGAGCGTAGGGACGAGGCGCGAATTCGACGCACTTATGATTTTGAACGTTCCGTCCACCGAGCATGTCACCGTGTAGGTTTCCGCCGCGGACTTATTGACCACGAGCAGGGAGCCTACCGCAACCGTTTCCGTTTGACCACCGGGGCCGGGGCCACCGGGACCACCACCAGAGCCGCCCGGCGTACTGGCCGATGCATCCGCTTCCTGCTTGGATTGCAGCGAGATGCTACCGACAGTGCCTTCCACCGTGTATACGCCCGGATCAAGCGTGATGGTGTACGTTTGGGGCGCCGCGCTCACCGTCACCTCTACGTCAAGCGTGATCGAAGTCGCCGTTGTGGCCGTCCCCTCGCCGTCGGACAAAGATGCGGTCGTGGCCACGGACTGCACCGCATCGGAGGCATCGTCGCTGTCCGTATCGTCCGCCGTATCCACGTCGCCGGATGTATCCGTATCATCGTCCGATACGTCGGTATCATCGGATGTATCCGTGTCGTCCGTCGTATCCGATGTGTCGGTATCATCGGACGTATCCGCATCCGTGGCACCGGCCGTGTTATCGGACGCATCGGTGCCCTCCGGCGGAGTCGTCCCCTCCGGCGCAGTTTCCGAACTATCCGTTACCGGAAGCTCCGTCGCAGCCGGAGCTTCCGCAGCCAGGCCGGCTGCGGGCAAAAGTCCTGCGCACAATACCAGTGCCAGCAGGACACACAGCATTCTTCTTTTCACAAAACAGTCCCTCCTGTTTACGCTTTTACAGAGTAAGTATACTCTTCCATGCTTTTCCTGTCATTGACACAAGTCAATCTTTTTGAAAATTCTGCAAAAAAATCCGGCGGAGGAAAGCCCTCCGCCGGATGTTTTATGCGGTTTTTCAGAGTTTATCGGCAAAAGCGTCGATCAGCGCAGTGTCCATCAGCTCCACGGCGCCGCGGTCGCACGCGGCGGCGAGCTTCGGATCGAGCGGCAGGCTGACCACGTTTTCAAGGCCGAATTTCTCCTTGAGCTCGTCGGCATGGCTTGCGCCGAACACGGGCAGCTTCTCCCCGCAGCACGGGCACTGCAGCCACGCCATGTTCTCCACGATGCCGAGCACCGGCACGTTGAGCATTTTGGCCATGTTCACGGCCTTTTCCACGATCATGCCCACGAGATCCTGCGGCGTTGTGACCACGACCACGCCATCGACCGGCAGGGACTGGAACACCGTAAGCGGCACGTCGCCCGTGCCGGGAGGCATATCCACGAACATATAATCCACATCGCCCCAGACCACATCGGTCCAGAACTGCTTGACCGTTCCGGCGATGACCGGACCGCGCCAGATGACGGGGTCAGTGGCATTTTCGAGCAGCAGATTGATGGACATGATCTTGATGCCGGACTCGCTTTCGGGCGGGCAGATGCCGGTCTCATTCGCCATGGGACGCGCACTCACGCCGAACGCCATGGGGATGGACGGCCCCGTTACATCCGCATCCAGCACAGCCACGGACTTGCCGCGGCGAGCCTGGGACACGGCCAGCAGGCTCGTCACACTGGACTTGCCCACGCCGCCCTTGCCGGACACGACGCCGATGACCTTTTTCACGCGGCTGCCGGGATTGGGTTTTTCCAAAAAGCTTTTCGGGCCGCGGCTTTCGCAGTCAACGCCGCAGCTTTCGCAGTTATGGGTGCATTCTTCGCTCATTTTTCGCTCCTGTAAGTCGTAGTGATGGTAATAAGATAAGTATACCCAGCGCATGGGGCTTTGTCAATCGACGCAAAAACCGCGCCGCAAAAACTGCGGCGCGGCGATGGTTTGCGATGGAATTAAAGAGCGGCCTTGGCCTTCTCGCACAGGGCGGTGAAGGCGGCGGGGTCGTGGATCGCGGTCTCGGAGAGCATCTTGCGGTTCATCTCGATACCGGCGAGTTTGAGGCCGTGCATAAAGGTGGAATAGTTCATGCCGTTGAGCTTGCACGCGGCGGAGATGCGGGTGATCCACATCTTGCGGAAGTCGCGCTTGCGCTGCTTGCGGCCAATGTAAGCATAACGCAGGGATTTCATGACGGCCTGGTTGGCCATCTTGAAGTGGCGGGATTTGCTGCCCCAGTAGCCCTGGGCCATGCCGAGGATCTTATTTCTTCTCTTGCGCGTCATCATCGCGCCTTTAACTCTAGCCATTCGTCTTCGCCCTCCTTATTTGTACGGGATCATGCGCTTGATCGCATCGACATTGGTCTTGTCGGCGTAGGCTTCCTTGCGAAGGCCTCTCTTGCGCTTGGTGGTCTTTCCGTGGCCGTTGAGCAGATGGCTCTTGAAAGCGTGAGCGCGCTTGACCTTGCCGGTCTTGGACAGGCTGAAACGCTTCTTGGCGCCGCTGTGGGATTTCAGTTTCGGCATTGCTTATATCTCCTTTGCTTTTTCTTGCTGCTTTTTCGCAGGGGTCTGAGGCTTCGGGGACAAAAATTCGGTCATCAGCCGGCCTTCAAGCTTCGCGCCCTTATCGAGCGTGGCAATGTCGGCGCACTGGGCGGCAAAGCGCTCCAGCAGCACACGGCCAAGGTCGGTATGCGCCATCTCACGACCGCGGAAGCGAACCGTGACCTTCAGGCGGTTGCCCTCCTGCAGGAATTTCTGACCGTTGCGCAGTTTGACCATGAAGTCATTGTCGCCGATCGAGGGGGACATACGGATCTCCTTGACCTCAACCACGTGCTGATTCTTCCGCGCTTCTTTTTCCTTCTTGGCCTGCTCGAAGCGATATTTGCCGTAGTCCATGATCTTGCAGACAGGGGGATTGGCGGAAGGATTGATCATCACGAGATCGTATTCCTTTTCCTCGGCGATGCGCATGGCTTCCTCGCCGGTCATCACGCCGAGCTGGTTGCCGTCCTCTCCGATGAGGCGCACCTGCGGCGCGGTGATTTCTTCATTGAGTTGATGATTGATAGCGGCTATTGGATGGCACCTCCATTTTCTGATTCCTGAAGCCTACATAAAAAACACGGATACAGACTGGCTGTATCCGTGCAAAAACTCACATATCACAAAGATAGATGGTTTCGGCACCGGCGCGCAAAAGGGCGGCCGGGCGAGGACGGATACCACTGCGTCCTGCTTTTTAGCTTGATTACTATATCACCGTTTGTCCCGCTTGTCAAGCGGTTTTGCTTTATTTTTCGCCCATTTCGATGGCCAGCTTGACCAGGCGGCTCGTGCCGAGGCGTTCGGCCCCGAGGGCGATGAAATCCTCGGCATCCTGAAGCGTTTTGATGCCGCCGGCGGCCTTGACTTTCACACTCGCCTCGCAGCACTCGCGCAGAAGCTTCACATCCTCGCGCGTGGCGCCGCCGGTGGAAAAGCCGGTGGAGGTTTTGATATAGTCCGCGCCGGAGGTGGACACGATGGAGCACATCATGCGCTTTTCCATATCGTCAAGCAGGCAGGTCTCGATGATGACCTTGAGGATATGACCCTTTGTGAACTCGCGCACCTGGCGGATCTCCTCGAACACCTCCTGCCAGCAGCCGTCCTTGATCATGGCGATGTTCGCGACCATGTCGATCTCGTCGGCGCCGTTGCGGATGGCATCCTGCGCCTCGAAAGCCTTGGCCTTGGGCGTCATGTAGCCGTTGGGAAAGCCGATGACCGTGCAAACGGCCATGCGGTCGCCCACATAGCTTTTCGCGCCGTGAACATGGCACGGCGGGATACACACCGAGGCGCAGCCGTATTGCATGGCCTCGTCGCAAAGCCGGCGGATCTCATCCGCGCCCGCATCCACGCGCAGCAGCGTGTGGTCACAATATTTCAGAATGTCTTGAATGTTCATAATTGCCTCCCAGCAGTGCATAGGTTTTTGTATCAAAGTTGCGAGGTGTTACCATGGAGGAAGTCGTCAATCTCGTCCGGCTGTGCGGCACGGTAGCCGATGCGCCGGTATTTTCCCACGAAAGCCGCTCCATCCGCTTTTATTCCTTCCCGCTCACGGCCCGCCGTCTGTCCGGCACGGCGGACACGGTCAATGTGATCGTGCGTCGATCGATGCTCGATGTCCACCCGCTGCAGTCCGGCGACCGCGTGGCCATTGGCGGGGAGCTGCGCTCGTTCAACAACAAAAGCGGCGTTGGCGCAAAGCTCGTGATCACGGTCTACGCGCGCGCACTCGAATACGATGAAAGCGCGGAGGACGAAAACACGGCCGAGCTGTACGGCACCGTATGCAAAATGCCCATCCTGCGGCGAACGCCGCTCGGCCGCGAGATCTGCGACATCATTCTCGCCGTGCCCCGACGCTACAGCCGCAGTGATTACATCCCCGTGATCGCGTGGGGTGCGCTCGGACGCGAGGCGGCGCAGTGCGCCGTGGGCGAGAGATTATGCGTGCGCGGCCGCATCCAAAGCCGCCGCTACACCAAAATGCTCGACGGCGTGGCCATGGAGCGCACGGCCTTTGAGCTTTCCGCCGGAGAGCTGTTTCCACTGTAAAACCAATTATAAAGCCATACCCGCCGGTCTGTCAAACCCATTGCAATATTTTCGCAGAACGTTTATTATAAGGGTATGAGTGTTATAAAAACCGATTCATGGCGGCATCTTGGCTGCCGAAAAACCGAAAACGGCTATCGCTTTGGCGTATGGGCCCCGAACGCCCGGCGCGTGGCTTTGTGCGGCGATTTTACCGGCTGGACGGAAAAGCCCATGACACGCGATATCCACGGCGTGTGGTCGATCACAGACGACACCGCCGCCCATGGCGACATCTATAAATACGCCATCGAGGGCGCGGACGGCGTTTTGCGTATGAAGGCCGACCCCTTCGCCCTGCACGCCGAAACCGGCCCTGCCACCGGCTCAAAGGTGTGGGACGCGGGCGATTTCGCGTGGACGGACGGGCCGTGGATGCAACGTCGGCAGCGAATGGATATGCAAAAGCAGCCGATGAATATTTACGAGCTGCATCTCGGCTCGTGGCAAAAAGCGCCGGAGGAGACCTATCCGAACTACCGCACCATCGCGCCGGTGCTGCGCGACTACTGCAAAAAAATGCACTACACCCATGTGGAGCTGCTGCCGCTCACGGAATACCCCTTTGAGGGAAGCTGGGGCTATCAGGTCACGGGCTACTACGCCCCCACCAGCCGCTACGGCACGCCGGAGGATCTCATGGCCATGGTCGATTGCCTGCACGAGGGCGGTATCGGCGTGATCATGGATTGGGTGCCGGCGCATTTTCCGCGCGACGAGCACGGCCTGGCTCGCTTTGACGGCACGGCCCTTTTCGAATACGCCGATCCCCGCATAGGCGAGCATCCCGAATGGGGCACGCTGGTGTTCGACTTCGCAAGCCCCGACGTTCGGAATTTCCTCATCGGCTCGGCGGCCTTCTTCCTTGAGCAGTATCATATCGACGGTCTGCGCTGCGACGCCGTCAGCTCCATGCTGTATCTCGACTACGCGCGCAAGGACGGCCAGTGGCTCCCCAACCGCGACGGCGGCAACATCAACTACGACGCACGCGATTTCCTGCGCGAGCTGAACGACCATATCCACGCCCACATCCCCGGCGCGATCACCATTGCCGAGGAATCGACCTCCTATCCCCACGTTTCCGGCCCCGAGGGGCTGTGCTTTGACTTCAAGTGGGACATGGGCTTTATGCACGACACGCTCGATTATTTCATGGCCGACCCCTACTTCCGCAACCATATGCACGAAAAGCTGACCTTTTCGATGATGTACTGCTTCTCGGAAAAGCCGGTGCTGGCCTTTTCCCACGATGAAGTCGTGCATGGCAAGCGCTCGATGCTGGACAAGATGTTCGGCCGCTACGAGCAGAAATTCGCCGCACTGCGGGCGCTGTTCGGCTTCCAGTTCGCCCATCCGGGCAAAAAGCTCAATTTCATGGGCTCGGAGTTCGGCCAGTTCATCGAGTGGGACTATAAAAAACCGCTCGACTGGTTTTTGCTGGACTATCCGGCCCACGCCGCCATGCAGCGCTGGTGCGCCGATCTGGGCGCGCTGTATGAGGCCCACAGCGCCCTGTGGCAGGTCGATGACGGGTGGGACGGTTTCCGCTGGCTCAATCCCGATGACCGTGACCGCAGTTCGGTGGCGGTGCTGCGCCTCGATGCCAAAGGCAAGGACGCCGTTGTGGCCGTGTTCAACTTCACGCCGCAGGTGTGGGACGGCTTCGTGGTCGGCCTCCCGGCGGCGGGCAAGCTTCTGCCGCTGCTCGATTCCGACAGCGCAAGCTACGGCGGCACGGGCGCGGCCTTCCCCACCGTTCAAAGCGCGGCGGAACCCTTCCGCGAATTTTCCCACCGCGCAGCGCTGGATCTGCCGGGTCTGTGCGCCCGATTCTATCGCTTCAAGGAGGACAAGCAACCATGACGCAAGCTGCCATGAAACGCACCTTAGCCGCGCGTATGACGGAACTGGGACTGGACAAGCCCAAGATCCTCTTTGCCGCCTCGGAGTGTGCGCCGCTGGCCAAAACCGGCGGACTGGCCGACGTGGTCGGCACGCTGCCGGGCTATCTGAACAAACTCGGCTTCGATGCGCGGGTCATCGTGCCGTACCACCGCGTCATCAAGGCCAATTGGGGCAAAAAGGTAGAGCATCTGTTCTCGTTTGAGATCAAAATGGGCTGGCGCACGCGCTTTGTGGGCGTAAACCGCCTCAAGCTCGGCGGCGTGATCGTTTATCTCATCGAAAACGACGGCTATTTCGCCGGCCCCATCTATGCCCCCGGCATCGAATGCGAGCAGTATGGCTACTTCACGCGCGCCGCTTTGGAGAGCTGTGAAAAGCTCGATTTCGTGCCGGATGTCATCCACGCAAACGACTGGCACACCGCGCTCATCCCGCTGCTTCTCAAAACGCAGTATCAAGACCGTCCCATCGGCCATGCCAAAACGCTTTTCACCATCCACAACATCGCCTATCAGGGCCTTTGCGGCTTCGATTTCACGGACGATTGGATGGGCATCGACCGGCAATATAACAGCATCCTCGAGCGCTATGGCGACCGCGCCGATTTCATGAAGGCCGGCTGCGTGATGGCCGACCGCGTCAACACCGTTTCGCCGAATTATGCCCGCGAGATCACCACGCCGGAATACGGCGAGGGGCTGGACGGCATTCTGCGCGCGCGCGGCGCGGCCCTCGGCGGCATCGTGAACGGCGTGGACAAAAAGGTCTGGAACCCCGCCAAGGACAAGCTGCTGCCCGCCAACTACAGCGCAAAGGACCTCTCCGGCAAGCTTGAGTGCAAGAAAGCCCTGTGGGATGAGTTCGCCTTTGACGGTCCGCTTGACCGACCGCTGTTCTCCATGGTTTCGCGTCTGGCGGAGCAAAAGGGTGTGCAGCTCGTCATCGACGCGATGGAGGAACTCATGCGCGAGGATATGAACCTGCTCCTTCTCGGAAACGGCGAGCGCGGCTACGAGGACTTCTTCCGCGCGGCGGAGGCGCGCTGGCCCGGCCGCGTGCGCGCGTACATCGGCTATGACGAATCGCTCTCCCACCGCATCTATGCCGGCAGCGATTTCTTCCTCATGCCCAGCCGCTTCGAGCCCTGCGGCATCAGCCAGCTGATCGCCATGCGCTATGGCACCGTTCCCATCGTGCGCGCCACGGGCGGTCTGCGCGACACCGTGAAGCCCTATAACCGCTTCACCGGCGAGGGCGACGGCTTCTGCTTCGACCGCTACGATGCGGGCGATATGCTCGGCTCGATCCGCTACGCGCTGGATGCTTGGGGCAAGCGCGAGGTCATGGACGGCCTCATCCAAAGCTGCATGGCACACGACTTCGGCTGCGAAGCATGGGCCTATGAATACGGCAGCTTGTATTTGGATATGCTCTAAAAAATCTCGGGTACACGCCTTGCGTGTACCCGAGTTTTTTACTTATTCATTGGCAGGCTTGGGGCGATAGGGCTCGCAGGGCTTAGACTCGAAGGGGTTGACCTCCTCGCCGGCCTCGACCTTTTTGAACCACTCGAAGGGCTTGGTGCGGAAGCCTTCCCAGCTTTCGCGCGTGGGCGGCTGCTGCATCCAGTCGTGGCAATAGCGCCAGTCGTTGGTCTGGCTGATGTACTTCTCGTCCTGCTGGCCGGAGTTGACGTCGCCCATCTCGCCGGCGGCGATGCGCAGCAGGGAACCATACTGCTCGGAAACCGTGTGCAGCTTCAGATCCTCCACCAGCAGCTTCTTCAGCGGGCGCTTGGCAAGGTTGGACATGATGGTGCGGTTTTCATACGGCATACGCTTCCACATACGCGCGATCTCCCACGCGCGGTCAAGCACGGTGCCCTTGGGCACGACTTCGCTTACCATGCCCCAATCGAGCATCTGCTGCGCCGTCCACTGGCGGGCGGTCATCATGTAGTAGTTGCCGCGCTTGGTGCCGAAATAGTGCTGCGCCATGAGGCCCATGCCATCGCCGGGAACCAGGCCGCCGTGGGCGTGGGGGACTTCCATCCATGTGTCCTCAGAGCAGATGGTCAGATCGCACAACATGGCGGAATCCCAGTGGAAGCCGGGACCGGGGATGGCGCCGATGGTGGGCACATCCAAATCGAAGACCATGTTCTTGATGAGGTTGGTGTCGTCAAAATACTGGTGCTGGAAGCGCTGCGTGGGCAGTTCGGAATAGGTCTCCCAGCCATTGGGGTCGGACTCGGTCATCCAGCTGTCGCCAATGTGGGTGTAGATGATGATCTCGTTTTTCCAGTCCATGGAGATCATGCGCGTAAGCTGGCTCATGGCGCGGTGGCTCATGCCGCTGTGGTGCATGGGGAGATTCTTCGTCTTCCACGTCACCTGCAGGATGCCGTCCTCGCGGTAGAGATCGGCAAAATCCTTAAACCATTCCTTGTACTCGTCCAGCTCCGGAAGCTTGACGTAATCGGCCATAGGCTGACCCATGCTGATTCCTCCTTATATTTTATAAATTCAGGTTTCTTAAATATATCCCAGCTTCTGCGCCTCGGCGCGAAGGTCGGCGCGGAAGTCGGGGTGGGCGATGGCGATGAGCGCCTCGGCCCGCTGGCGCACGGTGCGGCCGCGCAGATAGGCCACGCCGTATTCCGTCACGATGATATCGGCGATGGTGCGCGGGATGGTGACCACCGCGCCGGGCGTGAGCGTGGATCTGATGCGCGAAAGGGTGCCTTTTTTCGCCGTGGATGAGATCGCGATGATGCCGCGGCCGCCCCTGGACTGGCTGGCGCCATAGGCAAAATCCCACGCGCCCGCCGTGCCGCTCCACTGCACGGGACCGATGCTCTCCGAGCAGATCTGGCCCGTCAGATCGATCTCCAGCGCCGTGTTCACGGACACCATGTTGTCGATCTGCGAGATGATTTTGGGGTCGTTCGTGTAACTTGCGGGACGGAACTGAACGTGCGGATCGTTTTCATAGATGCGATACGCGCGCTCATCGCCCAGCGTGAAAGTGCCGATGTGCAGTCCCGTGTCGATGTTTTTGCGCGCGCCGGTGATCACGCCGGCCTCGATCAGATCGGCGCAGGCGGAGGTGAACATCTCCGTGTGCAGGCCGAGATCGTGCTTGTCGAACAGAAATCCCGCCACGGTGTCCGGCATACCGCCGATGCCCATCTGGATGCAGTCGCCGTCGTGGATATGCTCGGCCACATAGGCGGCGATGGCCTTGTCCGTTTCGCCGGGGACGCTGCGCGGGATATACACCGGCGGTGTGTCCACCTCATACAGCGCCGTCACATCGCGCAGATTCACCTTGATGCAGCCGTGAAAGCGCGGGACGCGGGCGTTGACTTCCAGAATGATCGTTTCCGCCTGCTCCAGATTTTCCTGCTCCCACATATTCGAGCCGGAGAGCGTGAAATCGCCGTTTTCATCCATGGCCGTGACCTGGCCGACGAACACGCCCGTGTGGCGCGACTGCTGCACGACCTTCATGTAATCGTGCAGATTCGTGGGCACATGGGTCACGTTTCCGAGGAGGAAGCCCTCGCGCTGGCCGGCATCGAAGAAATGGCCGATGGTGTCAAGCCTGCCGCGCAGACCGGGCCGCGTTTGATAGGAATAGGGCTTTTGCTTGCCCGTTACGATCTCCACGCCGTTCATGGCGGGCGCATGGTCGCCCAGCGCGGTCAAAAACACCTGCGGCTCGCACAAATTGCCGCCCACGCTGATGCAGTCGCCGTCGTGGATGAGGCCGAACGCCTCCTCGGGCCGAATGGTCTTATCGCGGTACATACTTTCCCACTGCATGGCAAAGCCCTCCCATCGTTATTGACAACATTTTATCAACCCGATCCGCGCTTATCAATTCAAATACGCGATAGAAATTGTTCAATTTTATTGAACTATGTGCTATACTGGTTTACGCCAAAGCCCATATATACAAGGAGGCGCCGCTGGATGGATCTTCTGAAACTTCAATATTTTCTCTGCGTGGCGAACAGCGAGAGCATGGAGGAGGCCGCCGGTGTTCTGAACGTGTCGCAATCCACACTGTCGATGGCCATCAAAAAGCTCGAGGAGGAGCTGGGCGTGGCGCTGTTTCGCCGAAGCGGACGACGCAAGGAGCTGACCGATGCGGGACAGGCCCTGCAAACCGAAGCGGCCGCGCTGCTGGTACACGCGGAAAACATCCGCCAGCAGATGCGCCAGTTTCAGGCCGGGCCCGTGAGCCTTCTGACCATCGCCACGGAGGCGCCGGACTTCACAGCGGCGGCCGCCGTCCTGTATCGCGCGCGGGACGCGGCATTCAAAACCGTGCAGAATCTGCCGCAGCGAAACGCCGTGAAGCCGCTGTTGCAGTCCGGCCGCGCCGATTTTGCGCTCACACTGTTTGACGACAGCGATTCGG
>CAYLSA010000009.1:0-38212 GCA_964386575.1 uncultured Oscillospiraceae bacterium
CCTTCTGCAAGTCCGATTTCCGCGCCGTGAAGATCAAAAACTGCGAGACCGTGAAGAAGAGCGACAAGCTTCTGCGCTTCACGCTGGACGACGGCTCCGGCACCGACCGCACCATCCTGTCCGGCATCCGGATGTACTACAAGCCGGAAGATCTGATCGGCAAAACGGCCATCGCCATTTTGAACCTGCCGCCGCGCAAGATGATGGGCATCGAAAGCTGCGGTATGCTCATCTCCGCCGTGCACAAGGAGCATGGCGAGGAGAAGCTTCATCTGCTGCTGGTGGACGACGCCATCCCCGCCGGCGCGAAGCTTTGTTAACGGCTTGATCTTTTCGCCCTTGGTATATCGATGTGTCCCCCTTCATACTCTTTTATGGGAGGGCGCACGCTGTCAAAACAGCAGGCACCCAAGGCTCCCTTGTGTAAAGGGAGCTGGCAGTGCGCAGCGCTGACTGAGGGATTGTCAACCCCTCCGGCTCGGCTTCGCCGCCCCTCCTCCCCTTACACAGGGGAGGCTTTGGGTTATTACCTGCCGCAAGCCTTGCTTCTTTTGACGTTCATTTTCCCTCCCACAGGCTTCTCTATGGGAGGGATTTTTTGTGCCATATGAGGAAAAAGCACCGATAACGCCACACGCGCTGACACTCACGGAGCGCGAGACGCTGAGCGTGACGGGCGTGCAGGAGATCGACCGCTTCGACGAACAGCTTGTCGTTATGCGCACGGTCAAGGGCGAGCTTGCCGTGCATGGGGCCGAACTGAAGGTCGATCTGCTGGATAAAAGCGGCGGCGCACTGCGCCTTTCCGGCACGATCGACGAGCTGGTTTACAGCAAAGCACGCGAGGGAAAGGGCGGCTTCTGGTCGCGGCTTTGGAGCTGATGGGCCTCGATCCTCTTGTGCAGCTGCGGCAGCTGGGCGCCTTTGCGCTGGTAGGCGCAGCGCTCGGGCTGTGGTATGATCTTTTGCGGCCCCTGCGGCGCGGCGCGGTGATGACGGCGGCCGGTGATATTCTGTTCGGTCTGAGCGCGCTGGCCGTGCTGTTCGGCGCGGGACAAATGGCGGCAGAGGGCGCATTATATTTGTATATGGCCGGCGGATGTGTGCTGGGCTTTTTCCTGTGGCGCGCGCTCCTGTCGGCCTCTATGCGGCGGCTTGGGCACGGCCTCGAAACGAAGCTGGCGCAAAGCCCCGCGATCGCATGGGCGAAAAAAGGCGAAGATGCCGTGAAAAACAGCGCCGTTTCCCTCTTTTCAAGCGCGGCAAAATGGGTTACAATCGTCTTGCAACAATGGCGGCAGACCCGCCGCGCTCGCGGAAGGAGGCACACGGCGTATGAAACTTCGCAAGGCAAATTGGCTGACGATGCTCGTCATCGCGGCTCTGCTTCTTTACGCCGGGGTGCGCCTGTGGCAGATGCGCGGAAAGCTGGCCGAGGCCGAGCGGACGAAAACCGAGCTTGAACAGCAGGTGCAGGAGCTGGAAAAGAGCAACGCCGCGCTGGAATACGCCGTGGAAAATGCGGACGATCCGGACGTGATCGCCGGCGTGGCACGCGACAAGCTCGGACTGGTGATGCCGGACGATCATTTGTATATCGATCCCGCCGGCGAATGAAACCCAAAACACCCCATATAAACCAAAAAAATCACTCATTCGGCCGGCGCGTAAAAACGCCGGCCGATATTTTGTATACTTTTTAACAATTTTTTAAGCGAAGATGGTTGACTTTGCCGGAGCGGGCCGTTATACTATAATTAGCCGGCTAAATAGAGCGCGGCAAATACTCCCGACAGGAGATTCGACGTGGACGACAAAGAGCTTTTGAACCTCTTCACCGACATGGTTCGCGCACACACCGCATACATGGACAGGCAACTGGCCTCGCTCAAGCTTTCCAATGGCCAGGGCGGCGTGATCTCCGTTCTGGGACGCAACGGCCCGCTCACGCAAAACGAGCTGGCGCGCTTCCGCCAGGTGACCCCCGCCACCATCAGCATCATGCTCGACCGCATGGAGCGCGACGGTCTGGTGGTCCGCGGCAGCATCTTCGGCGGCGGACGAGCCAACCTTGTCCAGCTGACGGACGAGGGCCAGCGTATGTACCACCTGCTGGACGAGTTCATGGAGGGCGAGCCCCGCGTGGTTTTCGCCGGCCTTGACCCGGAGGAAAAGCAGGAAGCGGCCGAACTATTCCGTAAACTCACGGACAACGTTACCACCATAACCTTGCCCGCGCGTTGATACATCAATCCAAACAATAAAAATTTATTTTAGGAGGAACAATCATGGGAAAACCTATGGCTGACTACGCCAAGCTGCCTGAACTCGAGGAATACTCGCAGTGGTTCAAGGACTTCGCCGACCTGTATCGTGAGGACGGCATCCTGCAGGTGACCTGGAAGACCCTCGATATGCCCATGCACCACAGCGGCATGAGCCACCGTGCCATCGGCCAGCTCGCCCGCGTCATCGGCTCCGACTGGAAAAACGAGATCATCATCTTCACCCACCTGGGCGACAACTGGATGATCGAGTCCGACCCCGACGGCTGGGAGACTTACTCCGAGCTGCCCACCCAGCGCTTTGAGCATCAGTACTTCGACGACACCAACCTGTTCAAGAACATGGTGTTCGATATCGACGTTCCCACCATCGGCGCCATCCCCGGCTCCGGCTTCCACTGGGACAGCGCTCTTCTGGCCGATGTGACCATCTGCACGGAAGACACCAAGATGGAAGTTCCCCACGGCCAGGGCGGCCTGGTTCCCGGCGACGGCATGGGTATGCTCTGCCAGTTCTACATGGGCCCCAAGCGCGGCAACTACTACCTGTCCACCACCCGTCAGTTCAACGCCCAGGAAATGCTCGACTCCGGCTTCGTGTCCGAGGTCGTGCCCAAGGGCAAGGCTGTTGAGCGTGCGTGGGAGATCGCCCGCATGTGGAAGAAGATGGCCTATGAGAACCGCTGCATCATGGCCAACCTCATGAAGCGTCCTCTGCGCTGCTACATGATGGATCACTTCAAGCTGCACACCGTTTCCGAGCAGTACGGCTCCCTGCTCCGCATCGCGGCCGGCACGCTGGGCGACGAGCACTCCGAGCAGCAGGACGAGAAGTACATCTCCCGCGTCAACGACTGGCGTTATGCCACCGCCGACATGGAGAATCCTCAGGACTACGACTCCTGGAGCCAGATGCCTCACAAGGCCGCCGAGTGGTTCAAGAAGGTCGAGGCCGGCGAAGTGGAGAACCCGTTCAAGTACAACGACACGCCGGGCCACTTCAAGCCCTATCGTCCCGAGCCCCAGAAATAATTAACCCCCGTATAGCGACCAGAGGAGGCTCCGGCCTCCTCTGGAAACCATAAAACAAAATTTGAAAAGGAGATAATAACTATGCCCAAGGTATACAATGGTGATCTCACCAAAATGTTTGATATCAGTGGCAAGAAGGCCATGATCTTCGGCGGCGCCGGCGGCTTCGGCAAGGCGATCGCGGAAGGCTATGCGGCCAATGGCTGCTCTGTCTGCATCTCCTCCCGCAGCGAAGCCAAGCTTCAGGCCGCCGTTGCGGACATCGAAAAGGTTGCCGCTCCCGGCGTGAAGGTCATGTACCTCGCCGGCGACGCCGGTGACGAAGAGTTCGTCAAGGGCGCTGTGGACGTCGTTACCGGTCCCGAGGGCCTCGGCGGCTGCGACATCCTTGTCAACGCGCAGGGCATCAACAAGAAGATGTTCTCCCACGACATCGACACCGACTTCTTCGAGAAGATGCTGCACACCAACATCACTTCCCTCATGCTCACCTGCAAGTACTTCGGCGGTTGGATGAAGAACAACAACCTCGAAGGCCAGGAAGCGGTCGAGGTCGTCTCCGGCCAGCCCAACCTGAACAAGGGCTACGGCAAGATCATCAACTTCGGTTCCGTCCGTGGTATCCGCGCGGTCGCCAACGGCGGCGGCGGCAACGTGCCCTACAACACCACCAAGGGTGCTGTTGAGATGCTCACCAAGGCTTACGCCGCTGACCTGCGCCCCAACGTTCAGGTCAACGCCATCGGCCCCACCATCACCTACACCCCGATGATGGTCGGCATCCTGCCCCCCGACGAAAACGTCCGCAACGGCATTGCCAACGCTCTGCCCGCGCAGCGTATCGGCTATGAGATCGACGTTGTCGGTCCGGCCATCTTCCTCGGCTCCGCGGCTTCCGACATGGTCACCGCCACCACCATCTATCCCGACGGCGGCCTCGTTGCCACCAGCTAAGTTAGACCTTTTCTGCTACCGTGGCTCCGGAGTTTCTCTCCGGAGCCATCGTACGATTCTTGTGAAAGGAATATTACCATGAAGATCGAAGACATCAAAACGATTGCTATGTACGGCGCGGGCACCATTGGCGGCGGCTTCGCGGCGTATTTTGCACTCAAGGGTCTGGACGTGAACGTTTACGTTCGCTCCGAAGGCTCCATCGAGCGCGCCAAGCCCAAGATCCAGATGGCCATCGACACCTACGTCAAGTATGGTCTGGTCGACTCCGCCGACACCATCTGGAACCGCATCCACTTCACCACCGATCCCGCCGAGGCTTTCACGGGCGTTTACTTCGTTCAGGAAAACGGCGCGGAGAACGTGGAGCAGAAGCATGAGATGGTCGCCACCATGGAGAAATACCTCCCCACGGACGCCATCATCGCTTCCTCTTCCTCCGGCACCCCCTGCACCCTCATCGCCGAGGGCGCGCAGCATCCCGAGCGCATCATCGTCGCTCACCCGTTCAACCCGGCGTATCTGCTGCCCCTGATCGAGATCTGCGGCGGCGACAAGACCAGCCAGGAGACCATCGATCTGGCCCGCGCTTTCTACAAAAAGTACGACAAGGCTCCGGTCGTCCTCAACAAGGAAAAGAACGGCTTCATCGCCAACCGTCTCATGCACGCCCTGTGGCGTGAGGAGATCGCGCTGGTCACCGAGGGCGTTTGCTCCATGGCCGACTGCGACGACGCCTGGACTTTCGGCCCCGGCATCCGTCTGGCCGCCTTTGGCCCGTCCCTGCACTATGAGCTGGGCGGCGGCGACCTTGGTCTGAAGGGCTGCGCCATCAAGTTCGGCGCCATGACCGACGCCGTGTTCGCGGACATCTCCGACATGAAGAAGGTCCCCGCCACCTGGGCTGACCAGTCCGGCGACGAGATCGGCCCCCTGATGGAAAACCTGCCCGACGTGATCGGCCACACCAAGCCCGAGATCGCCGACTTCCGCGACAATGTCATCATCGACGTGCTGAAAATGCACCACAGAATGTGATAAGGAGACAATAAAATGGCTAAAAGAATCATCACCGCCGCTATGACCGGCGCTGTTACCCCCCGCGGCTTTGACATCCCCGAAAAGCCCGAAGATATCGCCGCTCAGGTTTATGAGTGCTGGAAGCTCGGCGCTTCCGTGGCTCACCTGCATATGCGCGACGACGAGGGCATGGGCGTTATGGACCCCGTGAAGTTCTACAAGACCATCAAGGCCATCCGCTCCTACAAGGACTGCGACATCATCGTCAACTGCACCTCCTCCGGCGACAACCGCGTGTCCGACGACTCCCCCTACGGCAACGCCATGCGTATGCTGCACCACAAGCTGGTCCCCGGCATCGAGATGGGCACCTTCGACGCCTCCTCCTTCAACTGGGGCGTGCCCGGCGGCGTGTTCCACAACAGCCCCGCCATGCTGATGCAGCTCGGCACTCTGTACCAGGAAAAGGGCATCAAGCCCGAGTTCGAAGTGTTTGACTTCGGCGCTCTGCGTGCCATCGGCGCTTACTGGAAGCAGGGCTATGTGAAGGCTCCTCTGCACTTCCAGTACTGCATGGGCGTTATGGGCGGCATGGACGCCACCTGCAACGATCTGCAGATCCTCATCCAGGAAACCAAGAACCTGCAGGCCGCCGGCAAGCTGCCTCAGGAGATCACCTGGTCCGCTTTCGGCATCGGCAAGGGCCACCTGCCCGTCATGTTCTCCGCGCTGGGCAACGGCGGCGGCATCCGTGTCGGCATGGAAGACAACGTGGTCTTCGGCGTGGACGCCGAGGGCAACAAGATCAAGGCCACCAACATGATGCTCGTTGAGCGCGCGGCCAACGCCGTTCGCGCCATCGGCGATGAGCCCGCCACCGGCGCCGAGGCCCGCGAGATCCTCGGTCTGCCCGCGCTGGACATCGAGGCCGTCAACGCCGCTCTGGACGCCGTGAAGATCGAAGATCTCGAGGCTGCCAAGCAGGCCGTCAAGGACGAGTTCGGCGGCCCGTATTTCGCCGCGAAGGGCATGGGCGGCAAATAATTGCGCCTTGCTGATTCCTCCAATACTTCGTTGTGAGAACCATGAAGCTCGGTTACATACACAAAGTATGCGCCCTCGCTTCAGAACCTCACGCCTCGTCTTGAAGGAATCATCTGCGGCTTAGCGTCGATTTAAGTCGGTGCAGATACAGCTGCGTCTCCTCTTTCAACCGCAAACCACTTTGTTGGGTTTGCGGTTGATTTTTTACTCGACCGCGCCTCCTCTCACACGATTTATCTGCGGCTTGACGTCAGAACTGACTGCGTTATGACTCGCTTCCGCGTATACGCGAAGGCTCGCCCACTCCGCAGTTCTTCCTCTCCGCTCCGAAACACTTCGTTGGTTTCGTCGCGGTTTTTGGGGTTCGGAAGCACCCAAAAGGCTCCCTTGTGTAAAGGGAGCTGGCCGCGAAGCGGCCTGAGGGATTGTCCCTACCTATACACCCCAACAGGCGGTACGCATTGCGTATCGCCTGTTTTTGATACCATAACAACAATAAAACAACAATTATTACAATTTAGAAACAAATTTCTCTTGCATTCGAGGATATTTTGTGTTATGCTATAGCGCGTGGCACAAAATGTTGATTCAGCCCCGATGGACGTTTGCCGCGATGTTACCGAGGGTCTCGGCACATTCCATCCGGCAGCGCTCCTGTCGGGCGATGTCCCCCAGTGAGAGCATCCCCACCGGCTTGCCCTCGCGCAACACGGGCAGACGCCGCAGCTGCCGCGCCGCCATGACAGATGCCGCGCTTGAAACCTCGTCGTCTACGGCACAGGCAGCCACGCCGCGGCTCATGACCTCCCGCACGGGCGTATCCTCGGCGCGCATATCCGCCGCCACACAGCGCGTAACGATATCGCGGTCGGTCAGCATCCCGCGCAGGCGGCCTGCATTGTCGCACACCGGCAGCGAGCCAAGGTCGTACCGCTGCATCAGCCTTGCCGCTGCGGCAACGGGCTCCATCGGCCCAATGCTCACCAAACTGCGGCTCATCAGCTCCCCCGCCTTCACGACGCATCCTCCACCATGCCGAGCAAAATCGGCCCGACGGCCTCGGCAAAGCATTCCACGGCGGCCTTCGCCTCAGCCAGCGTGTTGCCACAGGTGCCGACCTCCAGAATGAGCGAGCCCGTCGTGAGCTGCTGGTTATACCGGCACGAGGACAGATCCACCGGCCGCATCAGCGTGGGACAGCGCTCCAGCGCCGCCTGCTGCAAACACAGCGCCAGCGACAGATTCTCCCGCCAGTTCGGATGCGTTAAATTCTGATCCGACCCCACCACAAACATCAGCTGCGCCATCGGCTCGGCCGTGTCCGTGACGGTCTTATAAATGCGCTGCTCGTCCCCGAGCGCGTCGCGGTGCAGATCGATGACCATAGCAATGGACGGATACTGCTGCAAATAATCCTCAATGGTCTGCGCACTGTTCACATAGGCGCTGTTATAACTCGGCCAGTCGTGCAGCGTCGCATCGTGCAGCACGCGCAGCCCCTGCGCCTCGAGCGCCGCCCGCAGCGTCTCGCCCACGGCGACCACGCTCTGCTCCTCATCCAGCGTGCGCCAATCGCCCGACGGCTCGTATTCCGCATCCGGCTCCATGGTATACGCCTCGCAGGCGTGGCTGTGGACGATAAGGATCTGCGGTCCCTCCGACGGCAGCGTGAGCGAACAGCCCTGCGCAAGCATCGCCTCGGTGTCCACATCATAGGATGTAAAATTCTTAACCCCCTCCGAGCCGATCGTCGTGGCGCATACCACCGCCGCCGCCGGCGTAGGTTCGGGCGTTGGTTCCGGCGTGGGTGTCGCTGTCGGCTCCGGCGTTGGTTCGGCGGACGGCTCGCCCGATGGCTCCGCGGATGCCGCCTCGGATGGCTCCGGCTCTTTGGATACCGCAAGCACCCTCCCATTCGCACACACCGGCGCTTCCTCTACCGCGCAGACTACAGCGGTCTGTGCCGCACGCTCCGTTTCCGGCAGCGCTTGTGCCGCCGGACTGAGCCAGCCGATGACGGCCGTAGCCAGTGCGATCAGTCCCATTTTTGTTTTCACAGGGATTGTCCCCCCTTCTCCGATTTCGTTTGAAATTGCGAGGCCTCGGAGGGAGCATACCCACGATTTACCGAATCTAAAACACAAGGAGACAGAAAAAATGACGATCCAATACACTCCGAAGGGCGTTTGCTCGCGCCACATGAATATCGACGTGGAAGACGGCGTGATCACGCGCGTGGAAGTGATCGGCGGCTGCAACGGAAATCTGCAGGGCATCGCCCGTCTGATTCAGGGCATGACGCCCGCCGAAGTCATCCGCCGGCTCGACGGGATCCGCTGCGGCTCTAAGGATACCTCCTGCCCCGACCAGCTTGCACAGGCGCTGAAAACGTTGACATAATTGAAGTCGATTTTGAAAAATTGATAGACATAACTCTATTACCGTAAAGTTTTATTTTTGTACATTATGCAAAATCCTGTCGAGAGACAGAAAAAACACATACATTTTTTCACAACATTATGTGGCCACAGTCCTAGACAAATCTTTCACAACCACAATATGTTGGGAATTAACAAATTGCACAAAAAGAAATTTGTGCATTTATTCAGTCTGCCAATTGTCTTGATGTTTTTGGCTCCGTTATAATAATGATACCGCAGTTGCATCTGCATTTTTTGCGTTTTCACCACTGCCGAAAGGAGGCGGAACAAATGAAACGAAATATACTTCAGCGGCTTTCCCTGCTGCTTCTGCTGCTCTGCCTGGCTTTCAGCCTATTGGGTGGTACCATTCCCGGGCAGGTCATTTCCCCGGAGATAAACTCTCTGCTTTCCGCCAGCTTTGACGAGCAGGCCGCCTCCGAGGAGGCCGCTTTCCCGGACGAAACGGAGACCGTGGAACCCAAGGTTGCCGAGGTCACGACCGTGGAGGAGCCGGAGGAGGAATTCCATGCCCCTGCCATGAGCAGCTACTGCAACCGCCAGTATGCCGGCTCCTACAAGACCTACAGCGGACACCTCTATGTCTGCGCACAGGGCATTTTCTCCGCCCTTTATCCCAACGCACGCATCACCCAATCGGATGACAGCCTTTTGATCGAGGCGGACGGCATCTGCCTGCAAGCCGCCTTCGGTGAGAAGTACTTCCTCTGCAACGACCGCTATCTCTACGCCCCGGCCGGCGTAGTCCGCGAGGACGAGGGCATTTATCTGCCCGCAGACAGCGTGGCCAAGTGCTTCGGCGGAAGCGTTTCCTTCGATGAGAGTGCCAAGCGTCTGGACATCTTCGCCACGGAGATCGTCCCGCTTGCCTCCGGCGCCGAATTTTACAACGAGGACGACGTGTACTGGCTCAGCCACATCATCTACGCCGAGGCCGGCGTGGAATCGCTTGAGGGCCAGATCGCCGTTGGCAACGTGGTTCTCAACCGCGTCGCGAGCGACATCTTCCCCCAGACCAACATCAAAGACGTCATCTACGCCAAGGGCCAGTTTGACCCCGTGACCTATGGCACGATCGACCGCACCCCGTCGGACGAGGCCATCGTGGCCGCCAAGCTCGCGCTCGATGGCAGCGAGATGGTGCCGGATTATACGCTGTTTTTCGCCACCGGTCATCTGGGCGAGGGCTTCAGCACCGTTACCTGGATCGGCAATCATTGCTTTATGACGCTTGCCTAATCCGGTATGGATATGATATGATACAGGGTATGCTAAACAGCATACCCTGTTTTACCATTTATCGCGGGAGGGACTTATGGAATCGATACTGCGCGCGCATCTGAACGCGCCGGAGCCGGTGGTGCAAAACTTTCTGCGCTACGGCGAGATGCTCAAGACGACCAACGCCGTGACCAACCTCACCGCCATTCGGGACGACGAGGGCATCGCCCGCCTGCATTTTCTCGACAGCGTCGAGCTGCGCCGCTACGCCGACTTTGGCGGAAAGGACGTCATCGACATCGGCACCGGCGCGGGCTTTCCGGGGCTTCCGCTGCGGCTGATGCAGCCGGATATGCACTTGACACTGCTGGACTCCAACAACAAAAAGATCGATTTTCTCAAAACCGTGTGCGCCGAGCTGGCGCCAGATGTGACCTGCCTGTGGGGTCGGGCCGAGGAGCTGCCGCAGCTTCGCGAGCGCTTTGACATTGCCGTGAGCCGCGCCGTGGCGGAGCTTGAGCTGCTGGCGGAGCTGTGTCTGCCGCAGGTAAAGCCGGGCGGGCGCTTCATCGCCATGAAAAAGCCCGACTGCGACGAGGAAGTCCGCCGCGCGGAATTTGCCATAAAAGCCCTCGGCGGCCGTCTGATCGGCATCGAGCGATACACCGTGCCCGGCACGGATGTGCTGCACGCCGCCGTGATCGTTGAAAAAACCAAGCCCACACCGCCGCAGTATCCGCGGCGCTGGGCCCAAATCAAGAAAAAACCCTTGAAGGGGGAATGAGCCATGAGATTGATTTCCGAAAGCTACGGCGTCAACTGCTTTGACGAGCGCGAGATGGACAAGCGGCTGGATGCCAAGGTGCGCGGTGCGCTCAAGCGTACCATTGAACAGGGCGAGCCGTTATGGGCCTGGGTGGCCGATGCGGTGGCCGCCGCCATGCGCGACTGGGCCATCGAACACGGCGCCACACATTATACCCACTGGTTCCAACCCATGACCGGCGTGACCGCCGAGAAGCACGAAAGCTTCCTCACGCCCGCCGGAAACGGCAGCGCCATTGTGGATTTCTCCGGCAAGGAACTCATCCGCGGCGAGCCGGATGCTTCGTCGTTCCCCTCGGGCGGCCTGCGCGCTACCTTCGAGGCCCGCGGCTATACCGCGTGGGACCCCACCAGCTACGCCTTCATCAAGGAGAACACGCTGTGCATCCCCACCGCCTTCTGCTCCTACGGCGGCGAGGCGCTGGATAAGAAAACGCCGCTGCTGCGCTCCATGGACGCGCTCAACGCGGCCTGCCTGCACCTGCTGCGCCTGTTTGGCGACCGCAGCAGCCACGTTTGGCCCGCCGTCGGCACGGAGCAGGAATACTTCCTCGTTGACCGCGAGGTATACAGCCAGCGCAAGGATCTCATCTACACCGGCCGCACCCTGTTCGGCGCAAAGCCCCCCAAGGGCCAGGAACTGAGCGACCACTATTTCGGCACCATCCCCAGCCGCGTGGCGGAATTCATGGCGGAGCTGGATGAGGAGCTGTGGCAGCTTGGCGTTCCGGCGCATACGGAGCACAACGAGGGCGCGCCTGCCCAGCACGAGCTGGCGCCGGTGTTTGAAAAATGCTCGCCGGCGGTCGACCACAACCAGCTGACGATGGACCGTATGCGCATCATCGCCGAGCGGCACGGTCTGGCCTGTCTGCTGCACGAAAAGCCCTTTGCGGGCGTGGCCGGTTCCGGCAAGCACAACAACTACTCCCTGCTGACCGACACGGGCGAGAACCTTTTCTCCCCCGGCGACAGTCCCGAGACCCGCAGCCGTTTTCTGGCCTTTTTCGTGGCCTTCATCGCCGCTGTGGACACCCATCAGGATCTGCTTCGCATCAGCGTAGCCGGCGCCGGCAACGACCACCGTCTCGGCGCGAGCGAGGCCCCTCCGGCCATCGTTTCGCTGTATGTGGGCGAGGAGCTGGAAAGCATTCTGGACGCCGTGGAGCGCGGCGAGAGCTTCATCCCGCGCGAATCGGAGGCCTTGCAGACCGGCGTGATGGCACTGCCCGCGATCCCGCGCGACACCAGCGACCGCAACCGCACCGCCCCCATCGCGTTCACAGGCAACAAATTTGAGTTCCGTATGCTCGGCTCCAGCCAATCGGCCGCCGACTGCAACACCATTTTGAACACGGCCATGGCCGACACGATTGAAGCCATGGCGGATGAGCTTTCCGCCGCACCGGACTTTGACGAGGCACTGCGCGCAATGCTTTCGCGCATGGTCGCCCAGCACCGCCGCATCATCTTCTCCGGCAACTGCTACGACGAAGCTTGGGTGGCAGAGGCCGAAAAACGTGGACTTTTGAATCTGCGCAGCACGGCCGAAGCCCTGCCGCTGATGACCAGCGAGAAAAACATCGCCCTGTTCTCCCGCCGCGGCGTGATGAGTCCGGGCGAGCTGCGCGCCTGCCGCGACATCCAGCTGGACACCTACTGCAAGCGTCTGCACATTGAGGCGCAGGTGATGACCGAGATGGTGCGCACGGATATCTTCCCGGCCGTAATGAGCTTCGAGCAGCTCATCGCCCGCACGATCAGCGCCAAGGAGGCCATCGATCTGGAATCGCCGGCGGAGGAAAAGCTGATCAAGCGCGTGGCAAAGCTGGCCAGGGAGCTGTATGAGCGCTGCGAAAAGCTGGAGCAGTCCGTGGGCGAGACCATGCCGGACGACTGCGCCGTGCGCGCGGGGTATTACCACGACGTCGTTTTGCAGGATATGCAGGCGCTGCGCGCCGTGGCGGACGAGCTGGAAACGCTGGTGGGCAAAAAGCACTGGCCCTTCCCCAGCTATGGACGGCTTTTGTACCGCCTGTAAAACGCAATACACGCAAAAAGACCAGTCCCCGAGGGGACTGGTCTTTCTAACTTATAAGCTATCTCAGAAGATGGCGACCACAGCGCCGTTGTAGGTTTCGGAGATGTAGTCCTTCACGGCGTCGGTCTGAAGGGCGTTGACCAGCGCGGTGATCTCGTCGCTGGACTCCTCACCGGCGCGGCAGGCGATGATGTTGGCATAGGTCTGGGCGGCGTCGCCGGAGGCATCCTCGAGCGCCAGCGCGTCCTCGCTGTGCAGACCGGCCTGCAGGGCGTAGTTGCCGTTGATGACGGCGATGGTGCCCTCGTTGGCGTTTTCAAGCTGGGCGGGCACGGTGTCGGCCTGAACGGCAATGATGTCGTAGCCGCCGTTATCCACGATGTCGAGCGTGGTCACACCGGCTTCGGCGTTCGCATCCTCGGGCAGGGTGATCAGGCCCTCCTGCTGCAGCAGGAACAGAGCGCGGGTCTCGTTGGAGTCGTCGGCGGGGATGAGGATGGTGGCGCCGTCGGCCAGCTCGCTCAGATCGGCCACGCCGTTGGCATAGATGCCGAAGGGCTCATAGTGCACGAGGGCGGCCGAGACGAGGTCGGTGCCGTTGGAGGCGTTGTAGCTGTTGAGATAGGGGGTGTGCTGGAAGTAGTTCGCGGTCAGGGTGCCGTCCGCCAGCGCTTCGTTGGGCAGGACATAGTCGTCATAGATGACGATCTCGAGCTCCCAGCCCTCGGCGGCCAGAGCTTCCTTGACCTGCTCAAGGATCTCGGCGTGGGGGGTGGAGCTGGCGCCGACCACGATGGGCTTCAGCTCAGCGGGCTCAGCCGCGGCTTCGGTGGTCTCCTCGGCGGCGGGTTCGGCGGCCTCGGTCTTGGTTTCTTCCACGGCGGGCGCTTCGGTCTTGGAGCTGCAGCCGGCGAAAACGGCCAGCACGAGCAGCGCGGCAAGGGCGATGGCAAGGATCTTCTTCATGGTGGGGTTCTCCTTTCGTTTTGTTCAAAAATAAAATTTATTTGTTTGTTCGATCTATGTTAATGCAGACGCTTGTCGCATTTGCGGGCAATGAAGCCGCCGAGCTCCTGAATGATCTGGACGATGACCACCATGAGCAAAACGCAGATCCAGGTGATGTCGTCGTTGGAGCGCTGGTGGCCGTAGATGATGGCGATCTGGCCAAGGCCCGTGCCGCCGATGGTACTGCTCATGGCTGAGTAGCCCAGGATGGTGACGGTGGAGATGACCGCGCCGACGATGAGCGAGGGCTTGGCCTCCGGCAGAAGCACCTTCCAGATGATCTGCATATTGGTCGCGCCCATGGACTGCGCCGCCTCGATCACGCCGGCATCGACTTCTTTGATGGACGATTCCACCATGCGGCCGATATAGGGCGCGGCGGCGATGATGAGCATGACGATCATGGCCGTGTTGCCGATGCTGGTGCCAACGATGAGCTTTGCCACCGGAAGCATGGCCACCATGAGAACGATGAACGGGATGGAGCGGAAGAAGTTCACGATAAAGCCGAGAACCTTATTCAGCCAGCCGATGGGATGCAGGCCGCCTTTATCCGTCACGCAAAGGATCACGCCAAGCGGCAGACCGATCAGATACGACACGGCAGCGGAGATGGCCGTCATATAGACCGTTTCCCAGATGCCGATCTGGATGAGGCCGTTATCCCAAAGCTTATAAAACATTTCCGAAAGCATACTCTCAGCCCTCCTTCCGCACGTTGATCTTGCGGTTTTCCAGCCACGCGATGACCTTTTCGGCCTGCTGCTCATCCTCCGGCAGACCCAGCAGCGTCTGGCCGTAGATCGCACCTTCATACTCGCGCGAGTCCGCAAACAGGATGCTCACGGGAACCTGCGTATCGAGAACGAGCTGGGAGATGATAGGCTGGTCGGCTCGCTCGCCGTTGAACGTGAGGCGAAGCTTCACGCCGCCGCCGTTATCGAGCGCGTTGTAATCCTTGGGCAGGATCAGCTCACGGGCGATGTCGGACTGGGGATTGGCGAACACTTCGCGCACGCGGCCGGTTTCCGCGATGCGGCTGTGGTCGATCACGGCCACGCGGTCGCAGATCTGGTCGATGACCTTCATCTCGTGGGTGATGACGATGATGGTAACGCCCATGTCGCGGTTGATCTGGCGCAGAAGCTCCAGGATCGAGCGCGTAGTGTTCGGGTCAAGGGCGCTGGTGGCCTCGTCACACAGGAGATATTTCGGCTTTGTGGCGAGGGCGCGGGCGATGGCCACGCGCTGCTTCTGGCCGCCGGACAGCTGCGAGGGGAAGGCCGCCGCCTTATCGCGCAGACCAACCAGCTCCAAAAGCTCATAGGCCCGCTCGCGCGCCGCCGTTTTGTCCACACCCGAGATCTCCATCGGGAAGCAGACGTTTTTCAAAACGCTCTTCTGCTGCAAAAGGTTGAAACCCTGAAAGATCATGCCGATGCTGCGGCGCAGCTCCAAAAGCTTTTTTCGCGGCAGAGCCGTGAGGCTCTGGCCATCCACGATCACATCGCCGCCCGTGGGCCGCTCAAGCAGATTGATGCAGCGCACCAGCGTGGATTTGCCCGCGCCGGACAGGCCGATGATGCCGAAGATCTCGCCGTCGTCGATGGTAAGGCTGATGTCATGCAGCGCTTCCACATCACCCGTGGCCCCGTGGTAGACCTTGTCAAGATGCCGGATCTCGATCAAAAACAACACTTCCTCATTCAAACAAATAAAAAGAGCGGGAAACTCGCCGTTTCCCACTCTGATCTTACAATGGTTATAAAATCAATCGGATATGAAAGCGGACGAGCATCGATTTTGAGCGCGCATCATCATGCACATGCTGAACATGCACATCATCATATCCATCATCATGCCGTTGCGACGCATATCGTGCTGTCTCCTTTCCTCCGTGTTACCACAATATTAACCATCCCGCGCGCCTTTGTCAAGCGTTTATTCTCCACAAATGCACATTTCTTTACCGCCTTGAAGCGGACAATATGCACAAAATTCGCCTTAAAACGCCTCGGGATACACGCCCTGCTCCATCAAAGCACGCAGCGAATCGCGCAGCGGCTCCAGATCGGCGCGATAGGTCACGCCGTGCCATATCTCGTCCGTCATCACAACGCGGGCCGTATCCGTGCCCTTGTGCAGGCGGGCGTTGACCGTGGACGGCAGGAAAAACTCCGCCTTGAGCGGATTTTTGGGCATCACGCGCTGCAAGAAGGCATCAAATTCCTCCTCCACCGCATCCAGAAAGCCCTTTTTGAAACCCCATGTATTCAAACTCACGGGCGTATCCGGCGCCAGAGGCAACCAGGTGGCGCCATCGTCCAGCGTGTGGCTGGGTGCGGACGGCGGCCCCTGGATTTTCAAAAGTTCCGTCACGCTCAAAAGCTGACCGGCCTCGCTCACGTCGCATACGCCGCGCGCCACGGTGCCGTTTTCCGTCAGACAATTCTTCAGCCGGTAGGCCACAAGGCACTGCTCATGGTCATCCGTGCTGGTCTCGAAAAACTTCACCAGTTCCCGAAACGCGCCCGCGCCGTAAAAGTCATCGGCATTGATCACGGCGAATGGCTCATCGCCCAGCTGATGGCGGCAGGCACGCAGCGCGTGCGCCGTGCCCCAGGGCTTGGTGCGTCCCTCCGGCACGGTGTAGCCGGCGGGCAGATCGTCCATATCCTGATAGGCGTATTCCACCGGCGCGTTCTTCGCCAGCCGGTCACCCACGGCGGCGCGGAAGTCCGCCTCGTTTTCTTTTTTGATCACGCACAAAATGCGCCCGAAGCCCGCGCGCATCGCATCGTATACGGAATAGTCCAAAATGGCATGGCCATAGGCGTCCACCGGCTCGATCTGCTTGAGCCCGCCGAAGCGGCTGCCCATGCCGGCGGCCAAAATGACAAGTGTCGGTTTCATATCGCGTTCCTCTCTGCTCCTGCGCGCCCGGATGGCCGGCGCTTACTGTACAGTGCCCCCAAGTATAGCACAAGGCGCCCCGCCTTGCAAGCGAAGCGCCTTTGCGTATACGGTTTTATCACTCGGCCCAGATCACATAGCCCTCATGCCGCGGCACAGGCTCGGGATCGGCAGCGGCATAGCCCACGATGCAGTTGCCAACGCCTTCATAGCCCTCCGGCACGCCCCATTTTTTCATCAGGGCGCGGCCCTCCGGCGTTTGAAACGCCGGCTCGGCACGGTCGATCCAGCAGCTTCCCAGCCCCACGGCCTGCGCCGCGTTGAGCAGATTGCCCATGATAAGACTCCCGTCCTTCACGCCCATGGGCCAGGTCATATCGCCAAACACCACGATCACGACCGGTGCGCCGTAAAACGGGTCGCCGGGGCCATCCATGACCTGGCGGTTCAGCTCCGCGATGCGGTCGCGCTCGGCCTTGTTCGTAACGGCCACGATGCAGGCGCGCTGGCTGCCCATAGCGGTCGGCGCATAGGTTCCCGCTTCCAGGATCTTATCCAGAAGCTCCTTCGGCACCGGCTTGTCCTGATAGGCGCGCACGGCGCGGCGATGGGTAAGGTCAAACAATGTTTCCGCCATGAATTTGTCCTCCTTCAGCGGCAGTTTTCGCAAATGTGATAGGCGATCAGATCGCAGTCCACGATCTCCTCGCCGGTGAGCGCGGATATCTTATCCGTGAGATCTTCGATAAACCGATCCTGCACGGCGGCGCAGCGCTTGCAGATCAGATGCACATGGGGCGCCACGGTGCGGTCATAGCAGGCCGCGCCGCCGGAAAGCTCGATGCGGCGTATCTCCCCGGCCTGCACCATCAGGCCCAGATTGCGGTATACCGTGCCGCGGGCGATGTCCGGCATACGCTGCTGCGCCCGCTCGTATATCTCCTCCGCCGTCAGATGGACGGCGCGCTCGTTGATGATCTCATAGATCAAGCGGCGCTGTTTGGTCATAGGCGTTCCCTCCGATTAGGAATATGTCTTAAAAAGACTATACCAGAGAGAGCCCACTCCTGTCAAGGCTTATGTGATCTCCGCCATATATTTATAAAGCGGCATCAATAGCGCAAAGCCGCGTTCCAGCTCGTCCAGCAGCTCGATGCCGGGCGGGTCGGGCTCGAAGAACACCTTGCGCTCGCAGGCAATGGCGCGGCTATTGTACCACTCGTTCAAAAGCTTGCCCTTGTCGCCCTTGGGGCGCTTATAACACTGGCTTTCCAGCGCGAAGGTATCCTGCCGGTTGAACGCGCGCACCAGCCGCTCCAAGCGGCGGGGATTGGCGTCAATGTGCGCCCGCCAACGCTCCGAGGCCCCGCCGCCGCCCATCCAGAAGCCGAGACCATAGGCATAGTCCGTGGCTCGTATCTCAAAATACAGACAGGGCTGAACATCGTGCAGACCGGAGGTTTTCGCCAGTGTGAACCACAGATGGTCTTTATACGGCCCGCGCCCATGCAGCCGCCGCGCATCGCGGTGGATGCGCGAGATATGCAGCGCCGGAGCCACATTCGGAAAGCGCGACTCCATGCGGTCGGCCAGCTCAAACGCCAGCGCGCGAAACGGCGTTTGCAGACAGCGCTCGTATTCGCTGCGGTGCGCATCGAACCATATTTTTTCGTTGTTAAATGCCAGACCCCACAAAAAGTCCGGCAGCTCCTTCGGGAAGCCCTCGAACACATTCGCCAACTTTTTCTACGCTCCATGCTGTAAACTTGGTTCTTATATTGTACCACATCCGCGCAAAATATGTTATAGTCAATACGAGGTGATTTTTCATGCATGAATTGCGCCCCTACGAGCGGGACGACCAAGCCTACCGCTCCAAATTCATCGATATGGATCAGGCCCTTGCCAAGATCAAATCCGGCGACTGCATCGCCGTGGCCTCCTATGGCAACGAGCCTGTGGCCTTTCTGCGCCGGCTGCACGAGATACGCGACCGCGGCGTGCGCAATGTGACGCTGTGGCTGGCAAACCCGCAGGAGGAATACCCGTTTCTGACCATGGACGGCATGGAGGGCGTGATCGACATCCTCTCCATCTTCTACGGCCCCAGTCTGCGCAAGCTCCACTCCACCGGACGCGTGAGTTTTGTGCCGAACAACCTGCATAGTTGCTTCGCGGCCATGTGCGAAACGAAGCGGCCGAACGTGTTCGTGGCCGCCGTGACGCCGATGGACCGCTTCGGCTATGTGTGTATGTCCACCAGCCAGCAGATGGAGCTGGAGCTGTTCGACACCTGCGAGACCGTGATTTTGGAAACGAACAAATACCTTCCCTACACCTTCGGCACCACGCGCATCCCGGTGGACAAGGTGCAGTATTTCATCGAGGACGACCAGCCCGTGGCCAACTCCCCCATCTATCCGCGCACACCCGTGCAGGAGGCCATCGCCGATTATGCCGCCGAGCTGATCCACGACGGCGACTGCATCCAGCTTGGCATCGGCGGGATGCCGGACGCCGTGGCCGAGCGGCTGACCGGACGGCATGATCTTGGCATCTATACCGAGATGCTCGGCTCCGCGATGGGCAAGCTGATGGCCTGCGGCGCCGTGAATAACTCCCGCAAAAACTTCTACCGCAACCGTTCCATCGCCGCGTTCACATGGGGCACACGCGAGCTGTATGACTTCATAAACGACAACCCCATGGTCGAGCTTATGCCCGTGAACTATGTGAACGATCCGTTCAACATCGCCAAAAACGAAAATCTCGTGTCCGTGAACACCGCGCTGGAGATCGATCTGACGGGGCAGGTATGCTCCGAGACCATCGCCGGCAAGCAGTATTCCGGCACGGGCGGGGCCTGGGACTTTGCCTACGGCGCATACCACGCACCCGGCGGACGCGGTGTGATCGCCCTGCAATCGACCGCCAAAAGCGGCACCGTTTCGCGCATCGTGCCGCAGCTGACGGCCGGAAACGTGGTCTCCATCCCGCGCAACATCGTGGACCACATCGTCACGGAATACGGCGTGGCGCGGCTGCGCGGCAAATCCGTGCGCGATAGGGCACTGGCGCTGATATCTGTGGCGCATCCCGATTTCCGCGCGGAGCTGATGGCCGAGGCCCGCCGCCTGCAATTGATATAAGTTGACATAATATCGCTCACACCCCGTCCAAGCGGACGGGGTGTCTTTATTGCGCACAAACGCGGAGCGATACACGCCCGTCTTTCTTGTCGATATTCACGATTATCCGCGTTTCGTAAATATTTATTCATTTCAGCCTTGACTTTGCGCATTTCGGATGTATAATTATGAACAAGATATTCAAGGAGGCATCCGAAAATGAAAAAACTGACTGCTCTTTTTCTTCTGCTTTGCATGATGCTCGGCCTGCTTTCCGGCTGCGGCACCGACGCGTCCGCCGCGGTGCAGACCACACCGGAGGCGACGACCGAGACGACTGAAGTTACCGAGACTGCCGAAGCGACAGGTCTGACGATCCATGTGACCGTGCCCGACGATTTTGAGGGCGAGCTGAACGGACGACTGCTGTTCGTGCTCGACTATGATATGCCGGAGGACGGCTGGCAGGTTTTCGACAACATCGACGTGACCGGCTGCCCCGTGTTCGGCAAAACCGTTTACGGTCTCAAAGCCGGCGATGTGATCACCATGACGGCGGACGACCCGGACGTTTACGGCTATCCCATGCAGCTTGACGAGATCCCGGACGGCGAATACGCCGTGCAGGCGCTGTTTGTCAAATACACCGAGTTCAACCGTTCCGACGGTGTGACGCTTTGGGGCATGGCCGACCATGGCGGCGGCGGCAGTGTGACGAGCAACCCCTATAACCTCTACAGCGATGCGCAGCTCACCGCCGTGAACGACAGCGCCGTCATCGATCTGGCGCTGACGAATGAGATCGAGCTGGGCTATGAGCTTCAGCCCGGCCAGGTGGACCAGCAGGGCAACTACGAAAGCAGCTACGACTGCGTGGTTTACGACAAGATCAAAAGCGATGTCCTCTCCGAGTTCTGGGGCACCGATATGTACATCGGCCTGAACATCCTTCTGCCGGCAAACTACGACCCGAACAAGCAGTACCCCGTGCTTTACTACCAGGGCCACTGGGTCGGCGGCAGCGCCCCCATGCGCTATGGCCGGGACGAGGAATTCACCGCCTGGTGGGACAGCGGCGAAGCGCCGGAGATGATCGTTGTCACCACGCGTGACGCGAATATGTTCTACGACAATATGTACTGGGTCAACAGCGCGAACATGGGTCCCTGCGGCGATGCGTATATCAACGAGCTCATCCCCTACATGGAGCAGACCTACGGCGCCATCAGCGAGTCCTGGGCCCGGATGCTGGCCGGCGGCTCCAACGGCGGCTGGGAATCCATGGCGCTGCAGCTGTTCTACCCCGACGTGTTCGGCGGCACCTGGGTCATGTGCCCGGACGGCATGGACTTCCACGCCTATCAGATCGTCAACCTCTACGACGATGAAAACGGCTTCTACATCGATAACGGCTGGGTGAGCACCGAGCGCCCCTCCGCCCGGGACACCAGCGGCAACATCCGCTGGACCATCGCCCAGGAGAACCACTGGGAAACCGCCCTCGGCGGCGGCGAAGCCATCGCCCTCGGCTGCTGGACCGGCTGGGAGGCCGTGTACGGCCCCGTGGATGAAGACGGTTACCCCGCGCGGGTATGGGACCCCATCACCGGCGAGATCAACAAAGAGACCGTCGCCTATTGGCAGGAGCATTTCGATCTGAACTACTACCTGCAGAACAACTGGGGATCGCTCAGCGACAGTCTCTACGGAAAGCTGCATCTGCGCGGCGGCGACATGGATAACTACTATCTCAACCTCTCGCAGTATCTCGTGACCGACTTCCTCGACACCGTCGATTACGGCGGCTACAGCGTGACCTTCCCCGGCATGGGCCACACGGGCAACATCTCCAATCAGGATCTGCTTTTGGAGCTTGCCGACCACATGGTCGAATACGGTCCGGAAAACGCCGCTCAGATCATGAACATAGCCTAAGCAAAAATCCCGCCGTCGGACACTTGTCCGGCGGCGGGAATTTTTATGTATCGTTTCAGATCATTGCAGCTTCAGATCGCCCTCGCGGATCCAGCCGATGCGGCGAAGCACTTCGCCGAACACCCAGCTCAGGATCGCCGGAAGGACAAAGCAAATCAGCGCCATGCCGATCCAGTCAAAAGTGGTGGGAACGATGGCCGCCGCGCCGTTCGCGATGGCCTGCTCCGTGGGCGCGACCCAGCCGGTCCAAACGCCGATGGGGCCGCACAGTCCGCAGGTGCCCATGCCGGAATTGACCGCCGCGCCGTTCATCTGCATTTTGAAAACGCAGGTGGCAAGCGGCCCGGTGATCATGCTGGCCACCGTGGGCGGGATCCAGACCTTGATGTTCTTCACGATGTTCGGCATTTGCAGCATACTGGTGCCGAGGCCCTGCGAAACAAGGCCGCCCCAGCGGTTTTCCTTAAAACTCATCACGGCAAAGCCCACCATCTGCGCGCAGCAGCCGGCCACCGCCGCGCCACCGGCCAGACCCGTGAGCCCCAGAACCGAGCAGATGGCCGCCGAGGAGATCGGCAGCGTGAGCGCAATGCCCACCACGGCGGACACGATGATGCCCATCCAGAACGGACGCAGCTCCGTGGCCCAGATGATGAGCGTGCCGACGTAATTGGCCGCCGTGCCGATGGGCTTGGCGATCAGCGCCGAGAGGCCGACGCCCACCAGAATGGTCACAATGGGCGTGACGAGGATGTCGATCTTCGTTTCCTTGGAAACGGCCTTGCCGAATTCCGCCGCCACGATGGCCACGATCAAAACGGCCAAAGGCCCGCCGGCGCCGCCCATCACGTTCGTGGCATAACCCACGGGCGCGAGCGAAAACAGCACCATCGGCGGGGCGCATAGCGCATTTCCGATGGCCACCGCCATCGCCGGGCCGACCATCGACGAGGCGATGGAGCCGATGGTATAATCCACACCGCCGGCCGTGGCGACCGTGGCCGTGAGGAAGCCGATGTGCAGTTGGGTGCCGAGCGTGTTGAGAATGGTGCCGATGAGCAGCGTGCAGAAAAGGCCCTGCGCCATGGCCGACAGCGCGTCGATGCCATAGCGTTTGGCGGAAAAGACGATGTCCTTGCGCTTGAGGAAAGCCTTAAAACGATTCATGGGACCGTACCTCCGAATAATTTGATGCGAGCCGATCCGCGATCAGTTCAGGAAATCGCGCAGCTTCTTCGAGCGCGAGGGGTGACGCAGCTTGCGCAGCGCCTTAGCCTCGATCTGGCGGATGCGCTCGCGCGTGACATTGAATTCCTTACCGACCTCCTCGAGCGTGCGGGTACGGCCGTCGATGATGCCAAAGCGCAGCTCCAACACCTTCTTCTCGCGCGGGGTGAGCGTGTCGAGCACTGTCATGAGCTGCTCCTTCAAAAGCGTGAAAGACGCCGCCTCCGAAGGCTCCGAAGCGCCCTCATCCTCGATGAAGTCGCCCAGATGGCTATCCTCCTCCTCGCCGATGGGCGTTTCCAGCGACACCGGCTCCTGCGCGATCTTCAGGATGTCGCGCACCTTTTCCACGGGCAGGCCCATTTCCTCGGCGATCTCCTCGGCGGAGGGGTCATGGCCCAGCTCCTGCAAAAGCTGGCGGGACACGCGGATGACCTTGTTGATGGTTTCGACCATGTGAACGGGGATGCGGATGGTGCGCGCCTGATCGGCGATGGCACGCGTGATGGCCTGACGGATCCACCAGGTGGCGTAGGTAGAGAACTTGTAGCCCTTGGTGTAGTCGAATTTCTCCACGGCCTTGATAAGCCCCAGATTGCCCTCCTGAATAAGGTCAAGGAACAGCATTCCGCGGCCCACATAGCGCTTGGCGATGGACACGACCAGACGAAGGTTTGCCTCTGCCATGCGGCGTTTGGCTTCTTCATCGCCCTCGGACATACGCACGGCCAGCGCGACTTCCTCCTCCGGCGTGAGCAGGTTCACCTTGCCGATCTCCTTGAGATACATACGCACGGGGTCGTCCGTGGAGAACGATTCCACCATGGACTCCGTGTCGGCGATCTCCTCCTCCGTGACCTCCTCGATCTTGTCAAGCTCGGGGATGGCATCGTCCTCATTGACCGGCGGGAGGGAATCGTCGCTGATGGTCTCCACGCCCATGTCCTCGAGCGTGTCATAGAACGCATCCAGCACCTCGGGGTCAAGCCCCAGCGCATCCAGCGACTCGGCCAGATCTTTGGTGAGCTTGCCGGCTTTTTTGCTCTTTTCCGTGATCTCCGCGAGCTTTTCCTCCAGGGTTTTTTCCGGCTCCTCGGGCTTTTCCTCGGCGGCCTTGGGCTTGCGCGTGGTCTTTTTTGCCGGCTTCCTGGCGGGCTTTTCCTCGGCCTCGACTGCGGTTTCCTCCGCGGCAGGCTCCTCCGCCTTTACTTCCTCGGCCTTGGGTTCCTCGACTTTGGGCTCCTCGGCGGGCTTTTCCGCTTTGGGCACGGCCTTCTTCGTGGTTTTCTTGGCCGGCTTCTTCTCCGCCTCCTCGGAGGGCTTTTCCTCGGCAGGCGCAGTTTCTTCCGCCTTGGCTTCCTCGGCGGGCTTTTCCGCCTTGGGCGCGGCCTTTTTGGTCGTTTTCTTCGCGGGCTTCTTCTTTGCCTCATCGGCAGGCTTTTCCTCGACGGCGGGCGCGGCCGCTTCAACGGCCTCCGTCACTTCCGCCGCTTCCAGTTCAGGGTCTTTCTTTTTCGTTGCCATGTTTTCCACCATATCCTTTTGTTCTCTTAAGATTTTCTGCAAATTGATTCAAGTCGGCCACGCCGCCAAGCTTATCGTGCTCGGAGCGAATGGTCTGTATGTAGTCGCGCAGAGCCTGCGCCGCCTGCGAAGCCTGCACGGTATCGGCGTGCAGGATATCCGCCAGAAGCGAAAGTTCCTCCGGCGAAAATTCGCCCTCCATGGCCGCAAGGCTCACGGGCCGCCCACTGCGGCTGCGCGTTAATATGCCGTCGTAAAGCCGGCCAAGCGCCTCCGACGAGAAGCTTGCGCCGGAAAGCTCCGTTTGCGAGAACAGCTCCGGGAAACGGCAGAGCAGATTGATAACCCCCTCCTCCGCCACGGCGCTTTTCACATTTTCAAACCGCAGAGCGCGGTCCTTGGGCTGGGCGCGACGGCTTACGGCCAATATCTCGCGGTCGCGCTGCTTTTTGGCCGCGCCGGTCAGTCTCTTGCGGGCCCGCCCGACCTCCAATGCGAACGCATCCGCCGAAACGCCCGCCCGCTCGGCACAGCGCGCGCCGTATATCTCCCGCTCCACGCTGCCCGGCAGCGAGGCGATCAGCCCCGCGGCCTCTTTCAGATAGCCCACGCGCCCTTCGTCCGAGCCGAGGTCGTATTTTTCCAGCACGAGCTGCAAGCGGTATTCGATCTGGTTGTCGCTGCGCTCGATGAGCTTGCGGAACGCGTCCGGCCCCTGCGAGCGGATCAGTTCGTCCGGATCCTTCGCGCCGGGGATGCGCAGCACCTTGACCTTGATGTCAAGCGGCTGCAATATGCCGATGGCGCGCTGCGCGGCCTTTTGACCGGCGGCGTCGGCATCGTAGGCGATGACGATCTGGTTCGTGTATCGCGCAAGCAGCCGCGCCTGATCGGGCGTGAGGCTCGTGCCAAGGCTGGCCACCGCGCTGTCGAATCCGGCCTGATGCAGACTCACCACGTCTATGTTGCCCTCGGCCAGGATGATATATCCGCTTTTTGACTTTTTCGCTAAATTCAGCGCAAAAAGACTGTGCGCTTTGCTGTATACCAGCGTGTCGGGCGAGTTGAGGTATTTCGGCTCGCCATCGTCCAGAATACGCCCGGAAAAGCCGATCACGCTGCCGCGCACGTCGATGACCGGGAACATCAGGCGGTTGCGGAAATAGTCATACACGCCGCCGGACTTCCCCGTGCGCGCAAGACCGGCATCCACCAGCTCCGCCCGTGTGTAACCCTTGCGCTGCATGGCATCGGTGAGCGCACTCCAGCTATCCGGCGCAAGACCCAGCCCGAAATTTTTCACATACGCCGCCGTAATGCCGCGTTTTTTCACATACGCCGCGCCCGCTCCGGTATCGGCCATGAGGCAGCCGTGGAAAAAGCGGGCCGCATCGCGATTGAGCTCGAGCATCCGGCTGCGGCGGCCGCGGTTTTCATCCGGCCGGTCGTCCGGAACCTCCAATCCCACCCGCTGGGCCAGAAAGCGCACCGCATCCGGGAAGGAGAGATTTTCGATCTCCATGATGAAATTGATCACGCTGCCGCCCTTGCCGCAACCGAAGCAGTGGTAGATCTGCCGCTCGGTGTTCACGGAAAACGACGGGGATTTCTCGCTGTGGAACGGGCACAGGCCGAATTGGTTCGCCCCCGTGCGCTTGGTCAAATGCACATAGCCGGAAACCACGTCCGCAATGTCGTTGCGCGCGGCCAGCTCTTCTAAAAACGATTCCGGGATCGCCATGGCTCTGCCCCCTTTCCCTGAAAACTTTAATATCGACTCATATCCGCGACCACGAGGCCGGGATGAACAGCCGGTCAAACGTACCGATGGCAAACGAATCCGTCATGCCGGACACATAATCCGTGGCGGCGCGGTCGGCGCCCTCCGCCTCCGCAATGGCGCGGTATTCCGGCGGCAGCTCGTCCACATTGGCGACAAAGTGGTTCCAGATGGGCTCAAGCAGGCCCTGTACCTTCTTCTCCTCGCCCTTGGCGGTTGGATTGCGGTAGACGGCCTCAAACATGAAGTCGTAAAACACCTGATACGCCTCGCGCATGGGCTCGGAAAAGCGAACCGTCCCATCGGCGCTCGCCTCGATCACATCCGTGACCATGGCGTTGATGCGCACGCTGTTGCGCTCACCGATGCGCTCGCGCACGATGGCGGGGACTTCATCCGGCTGCACGATGCGGGCGCGCTCGGCGTCGTCCAGGTCGTGGTTCAGATAGGCGATATGGTCGCTCAGGCGCACCACATCCGCCTCCGTGGCCCCGCGCGGCAGACCGGTGGTGTGGTTTAAGATGCCGATGCGCGTTTCATAGCAGAGATTCAGCCCCCGCCCCTCGCGCTCGAGCTTGTCCACCACGCGCAGACTTTGCTCATAGTGGTTAAACTGCCCGCCAATGGCGCGCAGGGCGCGTTCGCCCGCGTGGCCGAAGGGTGTATGGCCAAGGTCATGGCCCAAAGCGATGGCCTCGGTCAGATCCTCGTTGAGCGCCAGCGCCCGCGCAATGGTTCGCGCCACGCGGCTGACTTCCAGCGTGTGGGTCAGACGCGTGCGGTAATGGTCGCCCTCCGGGCGCAGAAAAACCTGCGTTTTATGGCGCAGGCGGCGAAAGCTTTTTGAGTGGGTGATGCGGTCCACATCCCGCTGGAAGCAGGTGCGCACCTCGTCCTCCGCCTCCAGGACCTCGCGGCCCTGACTGGCGCTGGACAGGATGCCATGCGGCCCGATGAAAAGCTTTTCCTGCTGCTCGCGCTGCTCGCGTGATGTCATATTCCCGCTCCCTTCCGGGGCTTTTTCACCCCTGCATTGGTCTTATACGACACAAAAGGCAAAAACCCTTTTTTGTTTTCAAAAAAATTAAAATTTTTTTGAAAACAGTTTTGATCTGCTCGGCCGAAGTGAATTCGGCCGGCATGATCCTCGGGGCACGGGCCCCTGCGGATCTACGCCCGCCCCCGGCGGGCGGCTTGCCCTTTCGGGCTGCGCTGACAAAAAAATTAAATTTTTTTGAAAACACCTTCACCCTTCCAAAAGCGCGGCACGGCCCGCCGTCTGCTCCGTCAGGCGGCCGAGAAACGCCTCGGCGTTTTTCTCCTCAAGTGTCACGGTCAAAAGCGCATTTTCCGGGTCGGCGGCATAGTCCGCCTCCGTCTGCGCGCCAAGCTCCCGCGCCAAGCGATGCGCGCGGTCAAGATCCTCCCAGCGCACCTTCACCCGCAGCGTCGAAAGCGCGGGGTCATCCTCCACGCCCGCATCCGCCAGCGCGAGCTGCGCCGCCTTGGAATACGCCCGCACCAGCCCGCCGGAGCCAAGCAGCGTGCCGCCGAAATAGCGCGTTGTGACGCACAGGGCGCCGAACACGTTGGCATTTTTCAAAATATCCGCCGTTGGCGCACCGGCCGTTCCGCCGGGCTCGCCGTCATCCGACCAGCGGCAGGCCCCATCCGGCAGCACCCACGCCCACACATGATGGCGCGCATCCGGATATTTTTTTCGCACCTGCGCGATGCGCGCGCGGGCCTCGTCCTCATCCGCCACGCGCCAAATGCCCGCAATGAAGCGCGAACGCTTCTCCTCGTAAAAGCCCTCGCCGTCGCCGCAAAGGCGCTGTCGCTCAGCCATGCAGCGGCACCTCCCACGCCTCGTATTGCGCGCGAAGCTCCGGCCGTACCACAGCCAAAACATCGATGCATTCGTCCGTGTACTGCATATCCAGCACATTCGCCTCCCGCCGCAGCCGCTCGGCCATGGCGGATTTTTCATACGGGATGCGCAGATGCACGCGCGTGAGATCGGCGCCAAGGCGCTGGCCGATGGCATGACGCAGGGCGCCAAGGCCCTCGCCGGTAGCCGCGCACACGCAGATCTCATCCTCGCCGTGCGGCAGGCGGCCAAAGAAGCGGTCGCACTTATTATAAACGCGCAGACAGGGCGTTTCCGCCGCACCGAGCCGCGTGATCAGCTCGTCCACCACGCGCATCTGCTCGGGGTGATCGGGGTTGGAGATGTCAATGACGTGCAGCAGCAGATCGGCGTAGCATAGTTCTTCCAGCGTTGCCTTGAAGGCATCCACCAGCTCCGTGGGCAGCTTGCGGATGAAGCCGACGGTATCCGACAGCAGCACCTCGCCCTCCTCATCGAGATCGAGGCGGCGGGTGGTGGTGTCAAGGGTATCGAACAGGCGGTCGCCCGTTTGGATCGAGTCACCGGTCAGGGCGTTTAGAAGCGTTGACTTGCCGGCGTTCGTATAACCCACCAGCGCCACCACGGGCACGGAATTTTTGCTGCGCTTTTTCCGCTGCGTGGCACGCACACGGCGTACCTGCTCAAGTTCCTCGGAGAGCTTCTGGATGCGGCGGCGGATGTGGCGGCGGTCGGTTTCAAGCTGCGTTTCGCCGGGGCCGCGCGTGCCGATGGGAGCAGAGGTGCCCGCCTGCCGCTTCAGATGCGTCCACATACCGGTCAGCCGCGGCAGCAGATAGCGATACTGCGCAAGCTCCACCTGCAACTTACCCTCGCGGCTTCGCGCCCGCTGGGCGAAAATGTCCAAGATCAGCCCCGTGCGGTCGAGCACACGCACGCCGAGTTCTTTCTCCAAAACCCGCGCCTGCGAGGGCGACAGATCGTTATCGAACACCGCCAGATCGCACTCGGCATTTTCGATCAGCTCCTTCAGCTCCGCCACCTTGCCGGGGCCGAGGAAGCTGCGCGGGTCGGGCGCGGCGCGGGTCTGCAAAAGCGTACATACCGGCTCGGCTCCGGCCGTTTCCGTGAGCGCGCGCAGCTCGTCCATGCTGGCATCATCGCTGCGCTCCGATTCATCCATCGCGGCGGCGGACAGGCCCGCCAGTGCCGCGCGTTCGATTTTCACACTTGTGTCTTCTATGGTAATAACTCCTTTTTGCCGTTACTTCACGACCACATTTTCCTCGCCCAGAAGTTCCCGCATCTCGCGCACGAAGGCATCGTGGATCACGCAGCTCGCGCCGAGACGTTTTTTTGTTTCCGTGAAATACAAAACCAGCGGCTCCTCGCCCGGGAACATGGTGAGTATGAGCTCGATGCGCTTTAAGGCCGGGTCGTTTTCGTCCTTCAGCCGCAGCCACAGCGTTTTGCGCCGGTCGATGGCCGTGGGCGACTCGGCAGAATCGAGCGGTATGACGGTATTGAGCATCAACTGCGGCTCCTTTTCATCGCGCACGGAGATGCGGCCGGAGCAGCAGACGGGCGTATTTTCCTTCAGATACGCGCCGTATTTATCCAGTGTTCGCGCAAAGGCGATCAGCTCCATGCTGGCCGTGTCGTCCTCAAGCACCACATAGCTCATCAGCGAGCCGGTTTTCGTGGCCCGCGTGCGAACCGAGGCGATCACACCCGCGACCGTCACATTCTGCCCGTCCTGATAGCGCTGGGACAGTTCGTCCGTCTCGTCCGAAAAGCTCGACAGGATCGACCCGATCGAAACCGCGCCGAGACGGCCGGCCTTGTCGCGGTAATCGTCCATGGGGTGGCCGGAAAGATACAGGCCCGTTGTCTCCTTTTCCATGGCCAGCAGCTCCCGCCGGTCAAATTCCTCCACATCCGGAAGCTCGATATCGGCGGAAAGGCCGTCGTCCTCGTCATCTCCCATGGAGAACAGATCCATCTGGCCGGCCACGTTTTTGCGCCCTTCGGAGCTGATGCCGTCGATCACGCGGTCAAGCACCTGCAACAGCGCCCGCCGCTTAAAGCCCAGCGAGTCAAACGCACCCGCCCGCACCATCGATTCCACGGCCCGTCGGTTGAGATCGCGGCCGTACATCCGGCGGCAGAATTCGTCCAGCGTGCGGAACGGGCCGTTGAGTGCCCGCTCGGCTTCCAGCTCGCGCACAAAGCCGCGGCCAATGCCCTTCACGGCGCACAGACCGAAGCGGATGTTCCCGCCGACGACCGTGAAGTCCGCGCCCGATTCGTTCACATCCGGCGGCAGCAGCTTTATGCCGAGATTGCGGCATTCGGCGATGTATTCGGCCACCTTTTGGCTGGAATCGAGGATACTGGTCAGAAGTGCAGCCATGTATTCGCGCGGCCAGTGGCACTTCATCCACGCTGTGCGGTAGCACACGATGGCATAGCTGACGGCGTGCGCCTTGTTGAACGCGTAGGAGGCGAAGTCGTTGATCTCATCGTAGATCGAGTTCGCCGTGGCCTCGTCCACGCCATTGGCCACACAGCCGGGGATATTGCGCTCGGGGTCGCCATGGACGAACGCCTTGCGCTCGGCATCGATCACGGCGTGCTTTTTCTTGCTCATGGCGCGGCGGATCATGTCCGCCTGGCCCAGCGAAAAGCCCGCGAGGCGGCGGAAGATCTCAATGACCTGCTCCTGATACACGATGCAGCCGTAGGTAACTTCCAGAATGGGCTTGAGCAGCGGATGCTTATAGCGGATGCGCTCGGGGTGACCGGCGCAGTCGAGAAAGCGCGGGATGGAATCCATCGGGCCGGGGCGGTAAAGCGCGATGACGGCAGTGATGTCCTCGATGCTCTTGGCTTTCAGCCCCACAGCCACGCCGGTCATGCCGGTGGACTCAAGCTGGAATACGCCGCTTGTCTGTCCGGCGGCCAGCATGGCGAAGGTCTCGGGATCATCCTCCGGAATATCCTCCACCCGAAAATCCGGCTCCTGCCGGCGCACAAGAACGGCCGCATCCTCCAAAACCGTGAGGTTTCGAAGGCCCAGAAAATCCATCTTCAAAAGGCCCAGCTCCTCCAAGGTCGTCATGGGGAACTGGCACACGATGGACTCATCGTTTCGCGCCAGCGGCACATAATCCGTGAGCGGTTTGGCGGAGATCACAACGCCTGCCGCGTGGGTGGACGCATGGCGAGGCATACCCTCCAGCGCGCGCGCCGTGTCGATCAGCTCGTGCATTTTGGGGTCGGATTCGTAGATCTCCTTCAGCGGCTTTGAAAGCACCAGCGCCTCGTTGATGGTCATGTTCAGCGCGGCGGGCACCTGCTTGGCCACGGTATCGACCTCGCCATAACTCACATCCAGCGCACGGCCCACATCGCGGATGGCAAGGCGGGCAGCCATGGTGCCGAAGGTGACGATCTGGGCCACATGATCGGCGCCGTATTTGCGCGTAACGTAATCGATCACCTCGCCGCGGCGGCGCACGCAGAAGTCCATGTCGATATCCGGCATGGTCACGCGCTCGGGATTGAGAAAGCGCTCGAAAAACAGGCTGTATTTGATGGGATCCACGTCCGTGATGCCAAGCGTATAGCTGACGATCGAGCCGGCCGCACTGCCGCGTCCCGGGCCGACGGGGATGCCCTTCGATTTGGCGAAGCGGACAAAGTCCCACACGATGAGGAAATAGTCCACAAAGCCCATGGAGCGGATGGTTTCCAGCTCATATTCAAGCTGGCCGGTATGGTTTTGCCACGCGTCCGGATAGCGGCGGCGCAGTCCCTCGCGGCACAGGCGGTCAAGATAGGCGAAGCTGTCCGTTTCGCCCTCGGGCAGGGCAAAGCGCGGCAAATGGTAGTGGCCGAACTCGAAATCGAACGAGCACATATCCGCGATGACGTTCGTGTTGTCAAACGCCTCCGGCAGCGCCGGAAACAGCGCGCGCATCTGCTCCTCGTCCTTGAGGAAGAAATCCTCCGAGGAAAAGCGCATCCGGTTTTCGTCCTCGACGGTTTTGCCGGTCTGGATGCACATGAGCACATCCTGCGTGTGCGCGTCCTCTCTTTTTAGATAATGTGCGTCGTTGGTGCAAACGAGCGGGATGCCCGTTTCGCGGGCGATGCGCGCCATGCCGCGCGCGGCCTCCGCCTCCTCGGCGATGCCGTGGTTTTGAATTTCCAGATAAAAGCTTCCGCGTCCGAACAGCGCGTCAAGCTCCTCCGCGCGGGCCTTGGCCTCGTCATAGCGGCCGTTGACGAGCTTTTGCGGAATATCCCCCGCCAGACAGCCCGAAAGGCACACCAGTCCCTCGGCGTATTGGTGCAAAAGCGCCCAGTCGATGCGCGGCTTGATGTAAAAGCCGTTCACGAACGCCTCCGACACCAAGCGGCAGAGATTGTGATAGCCCGTTTCGTTTTTGCACAGCAGGATCAGATGCGTATACGATGAGTCCAGCCCATATTCCCGCCCCGTGAGCGAGCGCGGCGCAACGTATACCTCGCAGCCGATGATCGGCTTCACGCCCGCCTCGCGGCACGCGCGATAAAAGGCCACCGCGCCGTACATCACGCCGTGGTCCGTGATGGCGAGCGCCGTTTGCCCCAGCTCCTTCGCGCGCGCGGGCAGCTCCGTCACGCGGCACGCGCCGTCAAGCAGGCTGTATTCACTGTGGACATGAAGATGAACAAAGGCCATGGGCTGTCTCCTGTCTGTTTGTTACGATTCAAGCTTTCCCGCCAGCTCCACCAGCTTGCGCAGCCGGTGAGCCATGCAGCTTTTCGTGACCGGCGGATAGCTAAGCTGCGCCAGATCGGAAAGCGAGCAGGCGGGGTTTGCGATGCGCAGCAGCGCCGTTTCCTGCAAGGCGGGCGGCAGCGTGTCCAGTCCCGGTCCGGCCTCGATGGCGCGGATGGCGTCCAGCTGCGCTCCGGCGGAGCCGGTCACCTTGTCGGCATTGGCCATGTCGCAGTTGGTCAAACGGTTCATGGCGTTGGCCATGTCCTTTTCCACCTTCGCCTGCATCATGCCCATCGCGCCATGGGGCGCACCGATGGTCGTGAGCAGATCTTCAATGGCCGCCGACTGCTTGAAATAGGTGAGCTTCACGCCGGCGCGCGCGGCGTCCTTGGGCTCGAAGCCCATTTCCAGCAGCAGCGCGTGGGTTTCGCGGCACACGCTCGTGTGCGCCGTGGCCAGCTCCAGATGATACCGCCGCGCCGGATCGGTCACACTGCCGCCGGCGAGAAACGCCCCGCGCAAAAAGGCCTGCCGGTCGCATTCGCTCTCGACCACCGGCAGATTGATATGATGCGCCAGAAGCGACGCGGCGTCATAGCCGAACGCCTCAAACACGCGCGCGATCTTCGTCTCGTCCGTGATGGAAAGCGAGCGCTTGCCCTGCTTCCCCTCGGGCGGCAAAACGTCAAACTCCACGCCGAACGCGCGGGCAAACAGCTTCGGCAGACGCTTGGCAAAATCTTCCGACGCCGTGATGAAGCGGATGAGCGAGGCGGAAAAGCAGTTGCCGTACAGCAGCGCCCCATAGGCCTCCGCCAGTGCGCAGCACTTTTTCCCGATGCTCACGCGGCATAATTCACTTTTAACATCCGATGAAAATGACATCAGTCAAATATCCTTGTCGTGGCGTTTTGGTGGTAAAAATCCATGAGCGCATTGGCCAGCGCGCGCGGATCGTGGCGCACGAAGCGCCCTTTCATGCCGGACACCGGCGCACGCACCACGCACACATCCAGCGCGGCCAGCGCCTCGTCATCCACCGCGACAGGCGCGGCGTTTTCCCCGGCATAGCTTTGGATGGCATCGGGCGGCACCGGCGCATTGTTCGCCAGCACCCAGTCAAACAGCTTCGCGCCGCTTTGGTCAAACAGTGTTTTCACATGGTCGGCGGCGGTGAAGCGCTCCGTTTCGCCGTCCTGCGTCATGACGTTGAGCACATAAATTTTCAGCGCATCCGACTCGGCGATGTGTTTGGCAACGCCGCCCACCAGCAGATTCGGCAGCACGCTCGTATACAAGCTGCCCGGCCCCATCACGATCATATCCGCCCGATCGATGGCCTCCAGCACGGCCGGAAGCGCCTTGGCCCCTTTGGGCGCAAGTTCCATGCGTTCAATGAGCGCGTCGGTGTTCTTTTTATAGTCGGTGATGCTCGTTTCGCCGGAGATGATCTCGCCGTTATCAAAGCTTGCGCGCAAAACGACGTTGGCATTCGTCACCGGCAGCACGCGCCCCGTGATGGCAAGCACCTGGCTCATCGACTCCACCGCCTTGTCAAACGAAGGCGACAGCTCATTGAATGCCGCCAGCACCAGATTGCCAAGGCTCTGGCCGGAAAGACTGCCCTCCGTGAAGCGGTAGTTCATCAGCTGCTCCATCGCCGGCTCGGCATTGGCCAGCGCCAAGATGCAGTTTCGTATATCCCCCGGCGGCAGCATCCCAAGCTCCCGGCGCAAAACGCCGCTTCCACCGCCATCGTCCGTGACGGTGACGACCGCCGTGATGTCCGCCTGGCAGCCCTTCAGTCCGCGCAGCATGGTGGAAAGGCCCGTGCCGCCGCCGATGGCCGTGATGCGGGGTTTTCTCACGCGGCTCATAGCGTTCCCGTCCTTTCCATGTCGCGGCACTCAAGCGAGGCATCCCAGCCCTGCGCAGAAAGCGCATCCGTGAGTGCCTTGGCCATGGCCACGCTGCGGTGGCGGCCGCCCGTGCAGCCAACGGCCACGGTCAGCTCGCGCCGCCCCTCCTCCTCATAGCGCGGCAGCAGAAACGACAGCAGATCGATCAGCTTGTCGCGGAAGAGCTTGGCGTTGTCGCTTGCAAACACATAGTCCGACACCGCCGCGTCCAGTCCGCTGAGCGGCTTTAGCTCATCCTGATAAAAGGGATTGGGCAAACAGCGCACATCGAAAACGGTATCCGCCTCGGGCGGGATGCCGTATTTGAAGCCGAACGCGCACACGTTCACGGTGAAATACCGCCGCTCCGGCGCCAAAATGCCGTACAGCGCATTTTGCAGGCGGCTTAAGCTCATGCCGGTGGTATCGATCACATGATCGGCCCGGCGGCGCAGCGGCTCCGTGAAACTGCGGTCGGCAGCGATGGCCTCGGCCAGCGAGCGATCGCGCGCGGCCAGCGGATGGGGCCGGCGCGTTTCCTTATACCGGCGCAAAAGCGTGCGATCGCTGGCATCGACAAAGAGGATCTTCATGCCGCACTCCATCGCACCCAAGCGGTCGAGCGCGCCGGACAGCTCGCTCAGATCGCGGCTCGCGCGCACATCCAGCCCCACGGCCACGCGCTCGAAGCGCCCCCGCGTGGCAAGACACAGCTCCGCAAAGCGGTCGATCAGCGCGATGGGCAGATTGTCCACGCAGTAGTAGTCCATATCCTCGCATATATCCAAAACCCGCGTTTTGCCCGCGCCGGACAAGCCGGTAATGACCAGAAATTCCATAAAAAGCCCTCAGCGCACGATCTTGACCTCCGGCTCCAGCCGGATGCCCGTGCGCGAAAACACCGTTTCCTGAATGTATTCCATCAGCGCCAGCACATCGTCAAAGCTTGCGCCGCCCGCGTTCACCACAAAGCCCGCGTGCTTTTCCGACACCATTGCCCCGCCGATGCGGCAGCCCTTGAGCCCCGCCTCGTCGATGAGCGCCGCGGCATAGCCGCCCACGGGGCGCTTGAACGTAGACCCCGCCGAGGGCATATCCAGCGGCTGACTGGCCCGGCGTTTGGCCGCAAGTTCGCGCATCCGCGCCGCGATGGTCTCATGCTCGCCGCGCACCAGACGCATTTCACTGCGCAGGATGATGCACTCGCTTTCGGAGAAAACGCTGTGGCGGTAGGCAAAGGCGTGGCCCTCGCCCTCGGCCGAGCAAAGGCGCATATCCGCGTCAAAATAGTCCGTTTTCACCACCACATCGCGCAGCTCGCCGCCGTAAGCGCCCGCGTTCATGCTCACGCCGCCGCCCACGCTGCCCGGAATACCCGCGGCAAATTCCAGTCCCGTCAGCTCCGCCGAAAGCGCCGCCGCCGCCGTTTGGGCCAGCGTGGCCCCGGCTTCGGCCGAGACGGTGTCGTTGTCGATATGTATCGCGCTCAAACCCGCGCCGCACTGGATCACAAAGCGGTCGAGCGGCCCGTCCGTTACAAGAAGATTCGTGCCGTTTCCCATCACGAAGGGTTTTATGCCCTTTTCGCGCAAAAGCGCACCCAGCGCCGCCATCTCCTCCGCCGAGGCGGGAAGCGCCAGAGCCGCCGCCGGGCCGCCGATGCGAAACGAGCAGTGCGCCGCCATGGGCTCGGCCTCGCGCAGGTCAAGCGCCGGAAGAGCGCGGCGTATATCCGCAAGCAAAAGCTTATCCATTAAAATCTGCCTCCTGAAAGTTCAATGCCCGCATCCGCGATCTCGTCCACGCGCTGGGCCAGCACCTGCGCGGCGTTATAGCCGGCCTTTTTCTGGCGGTTGTTGATGGCCGTGACCTCCAAAATGATGGCGAGGTTGCGCCCCGGCCGCACCGGAATGGTGACCTTCGGCAGCGAAACGCCCAGAATATCCATCGTTTCCACATCCAGCCCCAGCCGGTCATAGGTCTTTTCGCTGTTCCAAATTTCCAGCGACACCACCATATCGATGCGCGTTTCCGGCTTCACGGCGCTTTCGCCGAACAGGCTTTTCACGTCGATCACGCCCACACCGCGCAGCTCCATGAAGTTTTGTATCAGCCGCGGCGCATGGCCCTCGAGCGTAGTGCGGCTGGTGCGCAGGATCTCCACGGCATCGTCCGCAATGAGACGGTGGCCGCGCTTTATCAGCTCCAGCGCCGTTTCCGACTTGCCAACACCCGAATCGCCGATGATGAGCATACCCTCGCCCGCGACCTCGACCAGCACGCCGTGGCGCGTTTCGCGCGGGGCCAGATAGCGCCGCAGGGTGCCCAGCAACTGGGCGAAGAATTCCGAAGTGTCCACATCGGTCTGCAAAACGGTCACATCAAAGCGCTCCGCCGCCGTGAGGATCTCCGGCAGCACCTCCTGCTCGTGCGCGATCACCACCGCCGGACAGCCCCGGCTCAAAAGCTCGCCCAAGCTGGAAAGGCGCGACTGCTCGCTTTTGCCCTCCAGCAGAGTGATCTCCGCCTTGCCCATGATCTGAATACGCGCGGGGTCAAAATAATCGAAAAAGCCCATCAGTTGCAATCCCGGACGGTTTAAGTCCGCCGACTGCACCATTCGGGTTTCATAGTCGCTCGAAGCGTATACCACATGGAGCCCGTCGTACTGCGCCACGACCTCCGCCAGTTTCACGCTGTAATTTCCGGCCATAAAGCCACCTCCGGATGCCGACATTTTTACTAGTATATTGTATACATATTTGAAGAATTTCGCAATATGAAAAAATAATGCTTGCAATTTGCTTTTTTGTCTGATATTATATGAAAGCTGTCATTTTGCAGACGGCAGGAAGGAGCTGATTTCGATGGCAAAATGTGAGGTTTGCGGCAAAGGCGTGACGTTCGGCATCAAGGTCAGCCATTCCCACAGGCGCTCTAATCGCACTTGGAAGCCCAATGTCAAGCGCGTCAAGGCGATAGTGGACGGCCAGCCGAAGCATGTTTATGTGTGCACGCGCTGCCTTCGTGGCGGAAAAGTCGAGCGCGCAGTCTAATATTGCTCAAACAAAGGGTTCGGAACCATGCGTTCCGGACCCTCTTTCCTACGTCGGTGCGGATTGCGCTATGACTCGCTTCCGCGTATACGCGAAAGCTCGCCCGCTCCATCGCACCTCCTTCTTCATCGTCGAACCGCTTCGCTGGGTTCGCCGATGATTTTTTCTTTTATGCGAAGGCTCGCTCCGCTGCGCCTCCTGCGTCCTCGCGGATTTCATTCACTCCCTTGCGCGTGAAC
>CAYLSA010000010.1:0-37454 GCA_964386575.1 uncultured Oscillospiraceae bacterium
CGCCCATGAACTGGCAGCTCGCCGCCCAGGTTTTCGTGCCGGGCCAGATGGGGTATTCCTTGCGCAGGCAGTCGTAGATGTCCGCGCCGGATTTCCACTTGTCATAGTCGAAGTTGGCCTGAATGATGAGCCAGCCGTCTTTGGTGTTGTCGTAGGTGTAGACGCGCTTGTCCACGCCCATTTCCTTGGCAACATCGAGCATATGGTCCATGGTCGGGCCGGAGTTGTGGACATACAGGCGAACGATTTCCGGGAAGGCACGGCCGCCGCCGCGGGTGACGAATTCGTCCACCACCTCGCCCAGATCATAGGGGCCGAAGCCGGCCTGCTCGACCTGCACTTTAGAGTTCCAGCAGCCGAAATCCTCGCCGTACCAGGTGTGGGTGTCTTTGGCCTGCGATTCGATGCCGATGACCTTCGCACCCTTTTCCGCCGCCGCCAGGAACGCCTGCGTTCCCGCGTGGCCGAGGCCGACAACGGCAACGTCGCACTCCATGGTGTTCGTGATGATGGGCATGGAGGGTGCCTCACCCAGCCAGTCGCCGGGGCCGGCATAGCCGAATACGCGCTCGTCCGTGGTGACGGGGTTGATCTCGCCGGAGCCGGACATACCGCTCGACGCACTGCCTTCGTTTTCCGTGACGCTCGCGGAGCTGACGGCGTCCGCACTGGCAAAGGCGTTTACGCCGAAAAGACCCAGTGCCGCCGCGCCGACGCCCATTGCGCCCGCGCCTTTGAGAAAGTCGCGTCTGGAGATTTGCTTGTGTTCCATGGTGACTCCTTTCCGTATTGTAAAAATTGTATTTATTTGTTCATTGCCGCGGCCAGCAGAAGGTCGCGCTGCGTTTCTTCCGGTGTGAAGGGGATGTATTCGTCCGGCGCGATGCCTACGCCCTTCATCCCATGCCCCTCGCGTGCTGTCTTGGTCACGGCGGAGGGCCAGCGCAGCACAAAGCGCTCGTCCAGCACCATGGCCAGATCCGCGCAGTAGTCCAGCGTGCCCATCGTGGGCCGGCCGATCAGATGCGCCCCCGCGCGTTTGGCCGCAAGGGCCAGCGTTTCGCCGCCGTCGCGGCACCAGGTATCTGTGAGCACGGTCACGCGCCTGGCGCGGGCATGAACCGGTGCATCGCGGCCCGGTTCGGTTTCGAGGATATAGCCCTGTCCGGCCTTGGCTTCCAGCTCCCGCAGATAGTCCTGCGCCTCGGGGATGGCCCGCAACGCGGCGGCACGCAGCGCGCAGTTGCGTGCGGAGTAGTTTACATGAAGTTCCGTATCGCCCAGCAGTGCGCGCTCGGTGGCGTTCTCCACGCAAAGCCACGGCAGCAGAGGCGGAATATCGCTTTCCGCGCAGCCGTCACAGCGGCGAAGATCCCAGACGATATGCTCCGCGCGGTCAAGTGCGGCCTCGTTTTCCGCCAGCATATCGGCAGCGCGGCCGCTTCCGTCCAGTGTGCCGGGGTCGATCACGGCGGTGCCGCCCTCCAAGCGAAGCGCGGGTTCGCGCTGGGCCGCTTTGCGCGGGAAGTGCCGCAGCTCGATCGTGCCAAGGCGCTCCACGTCGATCGTTTGCGCCATTTTCATAAGACCGTTCCAGTCCTCGCGCTCGGGCACGTCGGAGTAGAAAAAATTCTTCTGGATGGCGCGGCGATGGTGGGCGGGACTGCCGCCATTGATGGCGGCGATGCGGTCACCGGGACAAAGCCGCTCGTCCGCAAAAACGTCCGTTACATACAGCGCATCGCCATAGCGGCGGGCGAAAAAGCCCACGTCATACGGCTCATATCCCTCGCCCGAAAGCAGGGAAAAGGACAGGTGCCGGTCGCCCATACAGGCGAGCATCTGGTTAACATAACGCAGAAACAGCAATTCGTCCAACTTGCCGTCGTTCCACGCCTGCCCAATGGCCTGCGTGTAGTAGCGCGGGTCGAAAAGCGTCTCGGCCTCGGCCATGCCGGCGTAGTCGGTGCGCAGGATGGCGTCGATGGCGGAAAAGATTTTTTGATAGTGATGTTCCATACCTTGAATTATAAAGGAATCTGTCCGCGAGCGCAATAAGTTTGTGTATTTTATGGCAAATTTTCTGCTGCATGGCAAATGAAATGATTGAGTTTTACCTCGGTGTGTGGTATAAATGTTATATTCTAAGCAATTACAGCGAGGTGTGATGCGGACAATGGATAAAAAACAATGGAAGCTGCCGATCACGCTGTGCCTTGTGGGCATGGTGATGGCCTTTCTGATCTGCGGCGTGTATATGCTCACAAAAGACCGCATCGCCGAGCGTGCGGCGGAGGCCCAGCAGGCCGCGCGGCGTGCCGTTTTGCCGGCGGCGGTCTCGCTGGAGGAGCTGCCGGTTGGGGAAAATGACCCTGTGAGCAGCTGCTTTATCGGTTATGACGCCATGGGCGGCACGGTGGGCTATGTCAGCGAGGTCACGGTCATCGGCTTCGGCGGCGAGATCGAGGTCACGGTCGGCATGGATATGACCGGCGCGATCACAGCCATCCGCGTTGGCGGCCCGAATTTCTCCGAGACCTCCGGCCTCGGCGCGAAGACGAAGGACGCCGCCTTTACCGACCAGTTCGCCGGCAAGAGCGGGCTGCTGGTTTTGAAGGAAAATATCGACTCCGTCACGGGCGCTTCGATCTCCTCGGGCGCGGTCGTTGGCGGTGTGAATGCGGCGCTGAACTATATGACGGCGCTGCTGCCGCAGGATGCCTCCGCTCCGGTGGAGGAGCTTCCGCTTTCGGCGGAGGAGCTGGCGGTGCTTCTGCCCGGCGACACGGTGCGCTTCATGGGCAAGACAAACGGCATTGACGGCTGGTGGCAGGGAAGCACGGGCTACATCGTGCAGGCCACGGGCTATGGCCGCGGGCCGATCGCCGTGAAGATGGGCTTTACGGCCGACGGCGTGTGCTGCGGCATCGTGCTGGGCGATGAAAACTTCACCGAATCCGAGGGCTACGGCGCAAAGCTTTTGGAGGCGACCTATTGGCAGCAGTTCATCGGCAAGACCGGTGCGCAGACTTACGGCAGCGGAGTCGATGCCATCTCCGGCGCCACGTCCAGCTCCAACGGCGCCCTTGCGGCCATCAACGCCTGCATGACCTTTGACCCCGTGGCGGCTCTGTCCGCGCCCGCGCAGACCAGCGTGGAGCCGAGCGCCGAGGCCGCGCCGCAGCAGCCCATGGCCAGCGCGGATGCATCGGCGGAGCCCGCCTATGTCCCGGCACCTGCTACACCTGTGCCCACCGTGGCGCCGGTGGTCGATGCGGTGACGGAGGCGAGCATCGTTGAGGTGACGCCCGCACCCACGCCGGTTCCGGATGCCGTGAGCGAGGCGAGCGTGGTGGAGCCCATTGTGGTGACCACGCCGATCCCGACGGCGGTGCCGACGCCTGTGCCCACCGCCGCGCCGGTGGTCGATGCGGTCACGGAGGCGAGCGTTGTGGAAGTGACTCCCGTGCCCACGCCGGATGCCGTGAGCGAGGCGAGCATTACGGAGGAATGATATGGGCAAGATCGGTTGGGGCGAATTTTTAATCATACTCATCATCGCGGTCATTGTGATCGGGCCGGACAAACTGCCGGAGCTTGGCAAGGCGCTGGGCAAAACGGTCAAGTCCGTGAAGAAATACGTCAATGAAACGGCCAGCGAGATCGCGGACATCGATGAGCTGAAGGATCTGAAAAAAGATGTCGATTCCATCCGCACGGATGTGACGAGCATCGGCAAGAATTTGGAGAAAAGCGTCACGGACGCGGTGAATGCCGCACCGGAAAAGGAAACGCCGCCGGAAGAAACCGCCGCCGAGGAGCCGGTCGCGGAAGTGGAAGAAACGGCGGAACCGATTGCGGAGCCGGAGCCGGAAGTGACGGCTGAGCCGGTTGCGAAAGCCGCGGCGGAGGAAACTTCCGAAGCGGAAGAAAATGCAGAAAACCATGAAATTCATGTATAACGCAAAGGAGAGAACAAAAACATGAAAATCGGAATCTGGGAACTTCTTATCATTCTGGCCATCGCCCTTCTGATCTTTGGGCCGAAGGCGCTGCCGAAGCTGGGCGAGTCCATTGGCAAGACCATCGGCAGCTTCAAAAAGGGCCTGAGCGACGATGACACCCCCGCGGAAAAGGCGGAAGTGAGCGAGTCGACGAACAACGATAAGCAGGCGTGAGCGGCGAAAAGCTGCCGGAAAAGGGAGCGGAAAACGCCACCATGAGCGTGACGGGGCATCTGCGCGAGCTGCGCAGGCGGCTGGTCATGTCCGTGTGTGCGGTGTTGGGCTTCTCGGTTCTGGCATTCATATTTATCCAAAAATTCGTAGACCTTATGCTGCGGCTGTCGGCGCAGTTCAGCTTCGTCTATCTCACGCCGGCGGAGCTGGTAACGGCGTATTTGAAGCTTTCGGTGATCCTGGGACTGGTGTTTGCCTCGCCGGTCATTTTGTGGCAGGTGTGGGCATTCGTGCGCCCGGGGCTCACGGACAGCGAGAGCCGTAGCGGCCTTGCGGCGCTGATCGCGGGATTTGGATTTTTCCTGCTCGGCGCGGCGTTTTGCTACGCGGTGGTCCTGCCCATGACGCTCAACTTCTTCTACGGCTTCAACGCCAGCAAGGACATCACGGCCTCCATCTCGTTTGAAAGCTATATGACTTTCGTTTTGGGGATGCTGGTGGTGTTCGGCGCGGTGTTTGAGATGCCGGTTTTGAGCTATCTGCTGGGGCGCTTCGGTGTGATCAAGGCGCAATGGCTGCGCAAAGGGCGCAAATACGCCATCCTCATCATCTTCGTCATTGCGGCCATCATCACGCCGCCGGATGCGGTCAGCCAGGTCATGACGGCCATCCCCATGATCGCGCTGTATGAGCTTTCGGCCTTCGTGTGCGCGCGGGCGGAGAAAAATCGCCCCGAGCCCGAGCCGGAGGCAAGCGAAGAATAAAAAACAGCCTTCCCACCGGTTGGGAAGGCTGTTTTCGTTATGATGTAAATTAAATGCGCGCGGAGATATAGGCCGGGACCTCATCCGGCGTCAGGCCGAGAACGTAGGCGAATTCCTCATGCAGCAGCTTTTGCGCGCGCTTGAGATTTCGCTCATCGGCGATGTGGAAGTGCTTTTTCTGGCCCTTGAGCGCCTCGTTGCGGCTGTACAGCATGGTGATCAGGCGCAACAGCGCCCCGCGATCACCGCTGCGAATGACCTCGGCACAGAAGTCTTTGCGGTCGTCATCGTCATCGATCCAGTCGCAGGCGCTGCCGGACAGGTCGGTGATGAGGGCGTTGACCTCCTTTTTCGTCAGAACAGGGCGCATTTGGTCAAGAAGCTCGGGCTTGTCGGTGGGGACATAGATGACGGAGCGCTCGTCAAAAACGGGACGGAGCAGATAGTATTCTTTTTCCACTCGGTCAAATTTTCGGCGGCACAGCTCATGGATGCGGCAAACACCCTGAACGCCGTAAACGACCACCTCGCCCACTGAATGCATTTAGCTCGACCTCCTTATAAAAAACCTGCCGCCTGTGGGGGTGTGGGACCCGAACGGCCGGCAAGCTCTGTCCATATTATAGCACATCTTTTGCAAAAATGTAAGGACAAAATGAGAAAAAATACATTTTTCCGGAAGAAAGGCGGCGCAGATGCGGATGCCCAACGCGGCGTGGCGCTGCCGGCGGCAAGTGGGAAGATGAATAAATACTTAACGATTTGACAGAAACTTAACCGCTCTTTTTGCGCCAAAACCGCTGCAAATCGGCGGAAAATGTGGTACGATAATTGGGCGCTTGCGGCCGTGCGTCCCAGCGCGAAAATAAACTCAGAGGGGATCGTATGACCAAAAGCAATAAGATCGCGCTGTGTGCGGCCAGTATGCTGATGCTGCTGGTGCTGGGCGTTTTGTACGCCTGGTCGATGTTCAGACTTCAATTGGCGGAGGCTTTCCCGTCGCTCACGGCGGCGCAGCTTTCGCTCAACTTCACCATCGTGTCCATCGGCTTCTGCCTTGGCGGCTTCGTCGGCGGGAAGATCTCGCAGCGCTGGAACCAGCGCGTCACGGCGCGGGTGGCGGCGGTGCTGCTGCTGGCCGGCTTCGGCGGCTGCTCGTTCATGGGCTCGCTGGCGGATGAACAGGCGCTCGTGCTGCTGTATGTGTGCTACGGTGGCTTGGGCGGCTTCGGCGTGGGCGTGGGGTATAACGCCTGCATCTCCGGCACGTCGCCGTGGTTTCCCGAAAAGCTGGGACTGGTGTCCGGTGTTTTGCTGATGGCCTTTGGCTTTGGCAGCCTTTTGATGGGTCTTCTGGTGCAGACGCTTGGCGGCCGGATCGGCGTGTTCGGCGTGTTCCGCGTAGTGGCGGTGCTGCTGTTTGGTGTGATGCTGGGCGGCTCGTTCTTCCTGCGCAAGCCGGAGGCGGCGGGCGATGGCGCGCTCTCCGGCGGCTGCACGCCCACGCAGATGCTTGCGCGGCCGTCCTTCTGGGCGTATTTCGTGTGGAACACCATCAGCGCCTCGGCGGGTCTGCTGGTCATCAACTCCAGCGCCAACATCGCCCTTGCTTTTGGCACGTCGGCGGCGCTGGGACTGATCGTGTCCGTGTTCAACGCGGCGGGACGGCCCGTTACGGGTGCCGCCATGGACAAGCTTGGCCGATTTCGGGGCCTGCTTTTGATGAACGGTGTTTTGCTGCTCGGCGGCATTTTGCTGGTGGCGGCGGCGAAAACGGGATTGGCCGCGGCGGTGTTCGCGGGCATGATCCTTGTGGGCATCTGCTATGGCGGAGGCGTTACGATCTCCGCGCGCGTCATCAGCGACCTTTACGGCCCGCAATACTACGCCGTGAATTTCAGCCTGTCGAATTTTTGCATGATCCCGGCGGCTTTCCTCGGGCCGTATCTGTCCGGCGTTTTGCAGGACCGCGCCGGCGGCGCTTACGACAGCACGTTTTTCATGGTGGTGGTGCTTGCGCTCATCGCCGTGGCGGCGGCGTGTTTGATGAATGCGCTGGTCAAGCGGGAAAACTGAATCATCGGAATATAAGAACACCGGGAGGGCCAAGCGGCTCTCCCGGCATTTTGTTATGCGGTCAAATTATTCCTCGGGTTTTTCCTCGGTGCAGTCGCACTCGCAGTCACAAGCGCTCTCGCACTCGCACTCGCAAGCGGCTTCGGGCGCGGCCTCGGTCTCGGAAACGACGGTTTCGAAATCCGGGTCGCAGATGGGCTCGTCAAACTCGGACACGGTGGCCTTGAGCGTTTCGATCTCGGCCTCCTTCTCGGCGATGACGGCGTGGGCGGCGGTGACCTCCTCGCACAGCTGCTGGAAGAAGCCCTCCGGCGCGTCCTTATGAGTCTCGTAATAGAGTTTGCCGAGTTCGATGTAGGATTTTTTGATGTTCTCCTTCTCCGAGGAGATCTCGATGTTGAGCTTGGTGATGCGGGCCAGACGCTTGGTCTGGTCGGCGGTGGCGGAAGCGATGACCTTTGCCTTTTCCGCGGCGGTCGAGGCAAATTCGCCCACCTTTTCCTTCAGGTCGTTGAAATCAAAAGCTGCCATGGTGATAGCCTCCTTTATTTGATGTTTGCTTTGTAGCGATTATACGCCGGAGCGATTGGTTTGTAAATACTTTATTCGCCGGCGCTTTCGTCCGATGCGGCGGGGACTTCGGTCTCCGGCTCGATGGATTCGGCATCGGTGCTTTCCGATGCATCGGCGGCCTCGCCCTCGATGGCGGCCTCGACCTCAGCGGCCTTCGCGGCCACGCGGTTTACATACAGGCGCTCGGGCGTGCATTTGCCGCTTTTGAGCTTGAGAAACAGGATCACGGCGGCGGCAAGGACGCAAACGCCCGCGAGGATCTGGCTTACGCGCAGCGAGCCTATGTAAAGCGAGTCGGTGCGCAGGGCCTCGATCCAAACGCGGCCGAGGCCGTACCAGCCGATGTAATACAGGAAATACTGGCCGTCAAAGCGGCGCTTGGTCTTTTTCGAAAGGATGTGCAAAAGCAGCAGACCCACGGCGTTCCACAGCGATTCATACAGAAAGCAGGGGTGGACATAGATGGTGCTGCCGTCGGCATAAGTCAGACCCATGCGGCAGAAGATGTCGGTCTCATAGCCGAAGGCTTCGCGGTTGGTGAAGTTGCCCCAACGGCCCACGGCCTGCCCGATGAGCAGACCAAAGCCCGCGATGTCGAGTGCCGCACCGGGGGCGATCTTCTTCACGCGGCATACGACCAAAATGGTCAGTGCCGCCGCGATCACACCGCCGTAGATGGCAAGTCCGCCCTCCCAGATCTTGCACATATCCCAGAAATTATCGTAGTTTCCGAAGAAAATGACGTAATACGCGCGCGCGCCGATGATGGCGATGGGCACGGCAAACAGGACCAGATCGAGCAGATCGTCCTGCGTGATGCCGAACTCGCGGCTGCGCGGGAAGCAGTACAGAACGGCCAGCAGAAAGCCGCAGGCGATGATCGCGCCGTACCAGTAAAAGGTGTGGCCGAAAAGAGTGAAGTAGCTGGGGAAGGAAAGAGAGAGGTCGCCCAGCAGGGGGAAGGTGATGATGGGATCCATGTGCTTTCAGCTCCTTTGCAAAAGTCAATCCTTCGGGCGGATAACGCTCAGCGCCAGGCGCTCGGGGTCAAGTTTATCGCGCAGCCATGCGGCACATTCGTCGGCCGTGAGGCTGTTCAAAACGGAAAAGGCATCCAGCGGGGCATAGCCCTCAAAGCAGCCCTCGATCAGCGAAACGGCCAAACCGCTGAAATTGCCGAGCGCGCGGATGCGGCCGCCGTAGCTGGCCTTTTTCTGGCGGGCGAAAAAGCGCTCGTCGAAGCCGCGTTCGGATGTGCGGCGAAGCTCGGCGCGGATGGCCTCCAAAACAGCGTCGGGGTCGTTTGCCTCGCCGCTGAAGGAGGCAAAGGCCTCGCCGGCGGCGCTGTCAAAGTCCGGCGTGAACGAATCGTTGATCACGCCCTCGGCGTACAGGCGGTTGTAAAAGCCGGTGGAGCGGCCCGCGAAGCATTTCAGCGCCATCGAGGCGGTCATCCGCTCGCGCAAAGCGGCCGCGCCCGTCACGGCGGCGCCGAGCTTTATGCCCGCGGCGAACTGCGGCATGGATACCTCCATGGCTTCTTCGATGCATCCGGCCAGCGGCTCGAGGCTCTCCGCCGCGCCATAGCTCACATGGGGACGCTCCTGCCTCTCGTCGGGCAGCAGCGCTTCGGCCATCGCGGCCACGGCCTCGGGGTCCACATCGCCCACCACGGCCAGTGCCATGTTGGACGGGCGGTAGAACGCCCGATGGCAGTCATACAGAAGCTCCGGCGTGATCTGCGCGATGGACTCGACCGTTCCGGCCACACCGTCGCGCAGGGGATTGTGGTCATACAGCGAGCGCATGAGATTGATGTAAAGACGGTAATCGGGACTGTCCTCATACATGCGGATCTCCTGCGCGATGATGCCTTGCTCCTTGGCCACGCTCTCGGCCGTGAAATACGGCGTGGACACAAGGCGCAAAAGCTCGCGCAGGTCGTCGTCAAAGCGGTCGGTGCATTCGAAATGATACACGGTCATGGCGTCGCTTGTGAAGGCGTTGGGGCTGGCGCCGTTGGCCTCCAGCCGCGCCAGTGCGCTGCCGTCCGGCATGTCGAACATTTTATGCTCAAGATAGTGGGCGATGCCGGCGGGGGTGTCGTGCTCCTCGCCGTTGAGCGTGAAGCGGCGGTCGGCCCCGCCATAGCGTGTGCCGATGGCGGCAAAGGTCTTGCGAAAGCCCGGCTTGCGAAGCACGAATACCGGAAGACCGTTTGCAAGCTCAGTGGTATAAAGCGTTTCGCCGATGGCGCGCAAGTCAAGCTGTTTCATCGTCATCCTCGCTTTCACCGGTCAAAAAATAGATCGTGTCGCATTCCACGCCCTGCGCGATGGCCGCGATCTGCTCGCGCGTGACATCCTCGGCCAGTGCGGCCATCTCCTCCGGCCCGTATTCAAGGCCCAGCAGATTCTGCCCCAGCCAAAAGCCCTCCAGGGAGCCGGGCGAATCCGCCGCCGCCAGCAGATCGGACACGACGCCCGCCTTCGCCGCGGCGAACTCGTCATCCGTTATATCTCCGGCCTTCACGGCGTCCAGTTGCGCCAGAATTTCCGCGAGCGCGGGCTCAAAGTTTTCAAAGTCTACGCCGGACAAAACGTATAGAATGCCCTTGGAGATGTTGCAGCCGGAGCTTGCAAAATAGCAAAGCGACATCTTCTCGCGCACATTCATGAACAGCTTCGAGCTGCTGCCGCCGCCATACACGGCGTTGAACACGCGGATGGCCGCAGGGTCGGGCTCCTCCATGCACTCGCCCAGCCGGAAGCCCACGGCCAGCTTGCCCTGGGACACATCCAGCGTGTCGGTGTAGCGGCGGGGTTCGGCCTCCAGCGCGTTCATGCGGATGTCCGTGCCGAGTTCCCAGTCGATCTCGCCGCGCGGCAGGGCGATGAGCGCATCGTGCATCGCGCGCTCCACGCGCTCTGGCTCGGCGCTGCCGCAGTAGAATAGCTCGATGGGGCAGGTGGCCAGAAGGTCGTTATAATGGCGCGTGAGCGCGACATAGCCGATGTTTTCGGCTTCGTCCTCCGTGCCGAGAACGTCCGTGGCAAATGCCTCCGTCTGGCACATAAGCTCCGTCAGGCGGAACAGGCTGTAGCCCGTGCGGTCGTTCACGCGGCCGCGTATCTGCTGCAAAAGATTTTCTTTCTCGCCCGCCACATAGTCCGGCAGGAAAAGCCCGCCGCGCGTGTTCGGATCAAGCAGCAGCTCGCCCAAAAAGCTCGCCACCTGTTCCAGCAGATCGGCAGCATCCGGCGGCAGATAGCGATCGTCGGCAAAGTCGGCCCAGAAGCCGAGAAGCTGTATCTCGCCGTTTTTGCGCACCACCGGCTCTATGCGCGCGCCGTATAGCTCGTCCAGCCGCGCGGCCACTGCGTCCATATCCGGACACGAGGCGCAGCCGCGCCGCAGAACGTTGGGGATAAGCGCGTTTTTGGCGGCGGTCTGCCGGTCGAGCGGCGTGAGCAGGTTCAGGCTTATGAGGCCGGTTTTGAATTTGTCCGTTTTCAAGCAGGTCAGAAATACGCCGGGCAGAATCTCCATGCGGCTTTGTTCCATGGCAGCCTCCTGAAATTTGTTCTCATTTTATATTATTTTACCACAGCCGCGCCGCTTTGGGTAGAGGCAAAAACGCTCAAGTGACGGACACATGGCCCTCTTTGCAAACGATCTTTCGTGTGCCGAGCTGCGCTTCGTAGTCGATGGCGGGCGCTTCGATGCGGATGCGGCCATGCTCGATGCGAAGGCCGAGCAGCGATTCCAGCACCGCGCGGAAATACCAGCCCGCGCTGCCGGTGTACCAGCTCCAGTTGGCCGCACCGTAGTGGTCGCTGTTTGCGCTCACGTCCGCCGCGATGACATAGGGCTCCGCCTGCCAGATCGCGCCGTCATGCCGCGCCGGAAGCAGCGACAAAAGCAGCTTCGTGCCCTCCTCGCGCCGTCCGGCGCGGATGAGCGCCATGCCCAGCCATACTGCGCCGTGGGTGTATTGGCCGCCGTTTTCGCGAAAGCCGGGGCCGCAGGCGCGGATATAGCCGGGGTCTGGGCCAACGCCCGAAAAGGGCGGCGTGAACAGCTTTGCGATGCCGTGGGCCTCGTCGTAAAGGTGCTCATAGGCCGCGTCCAGCGCGGTTGTTACGCGCTCCGGCGGCAGATCGGGACAGAACGCCGCCCAGCTTTGCGCGATGGAGTCGATCTCGCACTCGCGCGCGCCTGCTGCGCCAAGCGGCGTGGAATCGGCCCACCAGCCCCGCAGATACCATTGCCCGTCCCAGGCGCGGTTTGCAGCGTTGGAACATTCGCGGGCAAAGGCACGCACTGCGGCGGCGTCCGGCTCGTGCAGTGCATCCAGCAGATCGGCAAAACGCGCGGCGGTATGGGCGCAGAACATCGTCAGCCACACGCTTTCGCCGCCCACGCGGTCCATGCCGTCGTTCCAGTCGCCGCTGCCCATTTTCAATAATCCGTGCGGTCCGGTGCCGCGCTTTTGCACGCAGCGAAGGGCCTGCCGCGCGTGGGCAAGGATGCCGGCGCGTTCGCTTGTGGCCTCGGGGGCAAAGTAGCGCTCGGCCTCGCCATCGGTAAGCTCCGGCGCCTTCAGCCATGGCTCCAGTTCGCGGCACAGGGCCAGATCGCCGGTCGCCTCCGTGTATTCACACAGCGCCCAGCACAGCCACAAAAGGTCGTCCGAACAGCGCGTGCGAACGCCGCGCGGACCGTCCGCGCCCTCGTGCCACCAGTGCAGCACGTCGCCCTCGGTGAATTGCCTTTGGCAGCACAGGCGGATCTGCCGCTTGGCCGGAGCGCTTGTCAGCGCCAGCAGATTCACGGCATCCTGAAGCTGGTCGCGGAAGCCGTAGGCCCCGCCGGACTGATAGATGCTGCTGCGGCCGAGGATGCGTCCGGCCAGCGCCTGATAGGCGGCCCAGCCGTTCATCATCGCGTCAAGCTCCGGATAGCCCGTGTGCAGCCGGAACCGCCCCAGCAGGCGTTTCCAGCCGTCGCGGGTCTTTTGCAGCTCGCGCGCGGCGCGCTCCGGCTCGGCAAGCGCCCGCAAGGTCTCCTCCGATTCAAAGCCGCACGCGATCACACGCAGCCCGCCGCCCGCCATGCGCAGGGTGAATGCGGGATGACTGCCGATTTCGCGCCGGTCGAATTCACCGCGCAAATAGGCCGTTTTGCCGCAGCCGAGGGAGAGCGCCTCGCCCGAACAAAGGGCGCGGAAGGTGCCCATGGCGCGATTGCGGGGATTCTCCGCCGTGAGGATGCCATCCTGCGCGCGGCAGATGGTGAAGGGCGCGTCGGCGCTCTCCGCCGCCATGCGAAGGCGCAGATGCCACAGGAATTCCGCGCCCTCGCCGCCCTCGAGGATGAGAAGCCGCGCGGCGTATTGCCCCGGCACAAAGGCCGTCACGCTCACGCCGGCCCGTTCCCAGCGGGCCCAGCCGAAGCCATAGCTGACACGACAGGCGCTCATCCCATCGGCGAACAGATCATGCCGCCCGCTTTCGGTCAAAAGTTCCAGCGATTCCGGTCCATCCACGGCGCGCGGGTCATTTTCCCACGCCGTCACAGGGCATTCGCGCGCGTTTTCCAGCCACATATGGCCGCTGCCCGCGTCCGTGGCGATGAAGCCGAAGCGCCCGTTCGATATCACATTCTGCCACGCGCGCGGCGGCAGCGGCGGCGTTTCAAAGCACACCGCGCCGCTGGACAGATAATGCACGGCGGGTACCGCGCCGGTGCGCTCGGGCAGAGCGGGCGGTGCATATGCGCCCGGTTTTCGCTCCTCCGGCGGCAAAATGGCGCTGGCGCGGATGGCCTCGCCGGAGGCGAAGTGGATGCCGCCCGGCGCGTTTTCAAAGGGGGCCAGCCCATAGCGGTCAAGATATTTGCGCAGACTTTGCGCGCGCGGATGCAGGTATTCGCCGCCTTCGCCGGTGTCGAGTGCCAGATCAAAGCTCATGCCGCAGGCGGTCAGCAGCGCATGGCGGCGGATGAGGGCGCGGGCTTCATCGGGGCGCGCCCTGGCATCGCAGTACACCAGCGGAAGATCGCCGGAGATGCCCTCGCGCCAAAGCGCCTCGCGCGTGCAAAGCTCGTTGGCGGCCACGCGTGGCCTTGCCAGCGCCGTACACAGGCGCAGCGAATCGGCCAAGCCGCCCTCGCCCATGCCGAGCAGCGCGGCCATCGTTCCGGCCATGTCCGCCGTGCCGCCCGTGAGGATGCGCCGCGCGGCGGCAAGGGCCTCATCGCGTCCGGCGGCAAAGGCGATGGCGAGTGACAAACAGCCGCCCTCCGGCAAGGTGGCCTGTATCGTGATGGGGCCGCTCATCTGCCAGCCAAGCCCGTCCGTCACGCGCAGCGGCACGCTTGCGCCAAGACAAAGCCACAGCTCCGGCAGTTTCCCACGCGCCAGCCGCCGGATCAAAACGCAGCCGCCGCGCACCATGCACTCAAGCCCCAGTGTCCAAAACGCGGGATGCGCCCGCCAGTCCGATTCCATGGCAAGCACCGGCTCAAAGCGCAGCGTGAAAACCGCGCCCGCTCGGGCCGTGATGCGCCGCAGTTCGCCGCATTCGGAACCCGCCGCTGCCACGCAGGAGGTGAACGAGCCGCCGTCTGCCGCGCCGGTGAAGCTGAGCGTGCCGCCGGCATAGCGCCAGGAAAGACGGGCGTTTGCATCCGCGGGCGTGAGCGGGATGTCGTCGGCATACAGGCGAAAGCGCGCGGGATGATACATCAAAACGCCGCCGGATACGGCGCGGCAGTGGCCGTCCTCTCCGGCCAGAATGGAATACACGCCGTTTGAAAGCGGGAAGAAGCACGGGGTAGCCCGGTCCGGCGCTTCCGACATAAGGGAAAAGGCGGGGATGTTCTGCCGCTCGTCCGGTTTTTGGGGCGCCGGTAGCGCACTTCGCCGCAGCACCGGACCGCCAAGGGGCACGCGCTCGCACAACAGACCGCCATAGGCCGCGCACACTGGCTCCGCCATGAAACGGCGGCGCAGGGCACCGGCGTTCAGGCAGTTATCGATGGCGGCAAGGCTCATGCCGAGATGATGCACCATGAAGCAGCTGACCACATTGCCGCCCGGCTGGGCGCGCCCCGGCGTGAGATCGAGCGCCTCGTAATAGCCGAAGCGGCCCCACAGGCCCCGTGCCTTGAGCGATCGCAGATTCTTCACCGCCGCGCGCGGATGCACACACAGCGCCAGAAAGCTTGCATACGGGGCCACGACCAGCTCGGTGTCCATGCCGCGGTCAAGCGCGAGCGCGCCGGTGCCATGGGCCTTGTAGCGCCAGTCGAGCGAGGCGTCCATGGCGTAAAAAGCGCTTTCGGAATTGCCCCACGGGGCCTTGTGGCGCGCGGCGTGTTTCCGCTGGGCGTACAGGCAAAACCGCGCCGTTTCCCACAAAAGCGAGCCCTTGCACAGCGGCAAAAACAGCTCCGGCATCAGATATTCGAAAACCGAACCCGACCAGCTTGCAAGCCCCCGCCATCCGTCCAGCGACACCTGCGCGCGCGAAAGCGCCGCCCAGTGCCGCAAGGGCACATCGCCGCGCGCCACGGCCAGAAAGCTCGTAAGCCGCGCCTCCGAGGCCAGAAGATCGTAATGCGCCTCGCTCATCTCGCCGCTTACGGGGTCGATGCCGATGGCAAACAGCGCGCGCTTTCGGTCGTATAAAACGGAGAAATCCGCCGCGTCATACAGCGCGCGGGCCCGTGCGGCCAGATCGTCGCGGCCGTATTCGGAAAATCCGTTCGCCGCGCACAGCATACACGCGCAGAAATTGCCGGAGTCCACGGCGGAAACATATACCGGCTGCATCGGCGCGCGGGTGGCCGTGTCGTACCAGTTGTAAAGATGGCCGTGCCAGCGCGGCAGAGCCTCGATGGTCGCGAGCATATGCTCGGCCAGCGCCAGCGCCTCGTCCGGCGGGCACAGGTTCATATCCAGCGCGCAAAGGCAGCTTGTGAGCGCAAGACCCAGATTCGTGGGCGAAGCTCGCCGCGCCGCACCCTTGGGCGGGTGGGTCTGGAAGTTGTCCGGCGGCAGATAGCCATCGTTCGGGCGGCAAAGCGTGGTGAAATAGGCCCACGCGGCCCTGGCTTCGTCGCGCAGAAGCTGCTTGTCCGCCTCGGTCAGCTCACTGCGGGGCTTTTGCTCCCAGCCGGAGGCGGTCGTGAACAGCGGCGTGGCCAGCCAGATGAGGCCGAGTGCCTTGCCCAGTGAGCCGGGGCACAGAAGCAGAAGAATAAGCCCCAGCGCCATGGCCGCTATCAGCGCGGCGGAGGGCTTCTTGCCCCGTGCGCTTTGACCGGCGGGCACCCACTGAAGCATTTTTCGGTGCGAAACGGTCATGCGCCAAAGCGCGGTGGCGGCGGCGAAAAGACGGCACGCGGCATCCCACGGCAGCAGCACCACGGCGCTCATCAGCCGCGTCAGCGCCCCGCCTATGCCGCGCAATACGCCGCTGCGCAGGCGAAAATGCACGTCCGTCCGCCGCGCGAAAAGACGTGTCCAGCTTTCAAGCAGGCAGTCGCCCGCCATGGTGAGCAGTGCGATGGCAGCCAGAAAGCGAAGCTCTGACTTCCACAGCCCCAGCACCAGCGCGGCCAGTGTGGCCGCCGGAACGAGCGAGCGGCGCAACGCGTCAAACAGGCGGAAACGGTCGATCGCGGCGAGCTCGCGGGCAAACAGCCACGGCAGGTTCTGCCAGTCGCCGCGCGTCCAGCGCTCCAGCCGCCGAAACCAGCCGCCCGCGTTTGTAGGCTCTTGGTCTGTAAGCTCCACATCGCCCATATACCCGCCGCGCAGATAGGCGCCCTCGAGCGTGTCGTGGCTGAGCACGCGCTCGGGTGGGATGCGGCCTTCCATGCAGGCGAGATAGCAGCGCGTGTCGATCAGACCCTTGCCGGCAAAGCCGCCGCGCCCGAAGCGGTCGAAAAACAGCTCCGAGCAGGGCTGACCATAGGGCTGCGTGCCGCCCTGGCCGACGTGCAGGCGGGCAAAATCCGTGGCCATGGCGCAGGAAAGCTCCGTAGCCATGCGCGGGTGGATGAGTCCATGGCCGCGCACTACGCGGCGGTTTTCCACCACGGGACGGTTGAGCGGATGCAGCGCCGCGCCGATGAGAGCCCGGGCTGCGCCGGGCGTGAGGAAGGTATCCGCGTCAAGGCACAGCATGAACGGCGCGTGCAAAGCCGTTTTATCGCCCGCGAGACAGCGCAATGCGGAAACCTTGCCGCACAGAAGCCGCGCCAGCGCGTCCATCGCGCCGCGCTTGCGCTCCGGCGGCCGGTAAAGCCGGTCGCGCGTGGAGTATTCGTTTTCGCGCGAAAGCAGGAAAAAGCCGCCGCCGTATTTTTCGTTGAGCGCTTCGATGGCGCGTGCGGCGGCGTCCAGCGCCTCGGTTCCACCGGCGGGCGGATATTCGCTCCCCTCCGCCAGATCGGCCACCAGCGCGAACATAAGCTCCTCGCCGCAGTCGCGGCTCGTCAGGCGAAACTGCTCCAACCGGCGGGCATAGTATTCGCCGTCGGCCCTATCCGAAAGCAGGGCGAACACGGCGCAGAGCGTGCGGCCGTCCGACCCCACGCCGTCCTTCAGTTCCAATCGAAACAGCCGTCGGGGCGGCGTGAAGCGCAGGAGTACCGCGTTCATCAGCGCCCGCACCGGCTCCGACAGCGGCAAAAGCAGCAGCGCCGCGGCGGCCCAGCGGCCGGTCAACACTCCCACCAGTGCGCCCAGAAGCAGCGTGACGGCGAAATACAGTGCGATGTACGGCCACCCGCTTCGCTCGTGCGGCGGAAAGAGCGTTTCGTGCAGCCCGTCGTTCACGGCGGCATGGGCCACGAGAAGCGGACTTTCGCGGCGCTTTTCGGCCATGGCCCGCACACGGCGGCGGTAGGCGGCGCGGCTGTCCTCATCCATGCGCGGATATACTGCATCGCGCCGCAAAACGGCGTCGATCGGGTCGCTTTGCTCGAGTATCTCGCCCATCTCAAGGGCGCAGATCGTCCGCAGCGCGGTGAAGCAAGCCCCGGCGGCGTTCTCGTCCAGCCCGGTGGCCAGCTTCCTCAAAAGCGCGGCACGCGCGCCCGCGCCGAATAAACACGCGGCGGTCTCATCCACGGCCTCGATCTTCCGTGCGCCGGTCAAATAGGCGCAAAGACGCTCGTCCGTTGCCTCGCCCGCATCGAGAAAGCACGCGGCCAGCGCCGTGACGAAGCTCCCGTCATCTGCGCGGCGCAATCGTCCGGCATGATGAAATGCCTCGCACGCCTGCGCGGCGGCCTTGCGCGCAAGCCAGAGGTTATCGGCATACCAACTGCCCGCTGCGTCATCGGCGGCGAGAGCGATGACCGAGCGCAGGGCCCGCTGGATGCGCACACACTCGCGCCGTCCGGTGGTAAAATGATGCGCAGTCAGCTCCTGCGCGGCCCGTTCGCCATAAGCGGCGAGGGCATCGTTTCTGATCATATCCATATCTTCCATTTTGCCCCGCGCGGCGGGGAATATTCTGCTTGACAAATGGGCGGGATTTTAGTATGATAGGCGGGCTGTAAAGTATTTTCCCTTAACAGCGCGTGAGACAGGAGGGCAAGATGGAGGAAAATACCGTCACAAAGGTGCTTCTGTTCGATTTTTACGGCGAACTTTTGACCGACAAGCAAAAGGAATATTTCGACCTTCGCTACAATGAGGATTATTCCCTTGCGGAGATCGCGGAGCTCGGCGGCCTCAGCCGACAGGGCGTGTGGGACATCCTGCGCCGGGCGGAGGAGACCATGCGCCGCATGGAGGAGAAAACCGGCATCGTCCGGCGCTATCTGGAGCGGCGCGCACAGATCGCCTCCATCCGCCGCGAGCTGGATGGGCTTCTGCCGGAAAACGAGGAAACACGGGCAATTTTGGCCCGATTGGATGGTTTGCTTTAATGGCTTTTGAAGGATTAAGCGAAAAACTCAATAACGTATTCAAAAAGCTGCGCGGCAAGGGCCGCCTGTCCGAAGCGGATGTAAAGGAGGCCATGCGCGAGGTAAAGCTTGCGCTGCTTGAGGCCGACGTGAGCTACAAGGTCGTCAAGGACTTTGTGAAAACCGTTTCGGAAAAGGCCGTTGGCGCGGAGGTTCTGGAAAGCCTCAGCCCGGCGCAGGCCGTGATCGGCGTGGTCAACCGCGAGTTGACGGCGCTGATGGGCGGGGCAAATGTAAAGCTCAACTTCGGCTCGAAGAATCCGGCCGTTATCATGCTGGTCGGCCTGCAGGGCGCGGGCAAGACCACCAATGGCGCAAAGCTTGCCGCGCTGGTGAAAAAGCAGCAGAACAAGCGTCCGCTGCTCGCCGCGTGCGACGTTTATCGTCCCGCTGCCATCCGCCAGCTCGAAACCGTCGGCGCCCAGCTTGATATCCCCGTGTTCCAGATGGGCCAGTCCGACCCGGTGGACATTGCCAAAGCCGCTGTGGAACACGCCAAGCGTCATGGAAACGACGTGGTGTTCCTCGATACCGCCGGCCGTCTGCACATCGACGAGCAGCTCATGGACGAGCTGAAAAACATCAAATCCGCCGTGGAACCGTCGGAGATCCTGCTGGTCGTGGATGCCATGACCGGACAGGACGCCGTGAACGCCGCGGCCGCGTTTGACGAAGCGCTCGGCATCGACGGCGTGATGCTCACAAAGCTCGACGGCGACGCCAGAGGCGGCGCGGCCCTGTCCGTGCGGGCTGTTACGGGCAAGCCCATCAAATTCGCCGGCACGGGCGAAAAGCTCGACGCCATCGAGGTGTTCCACCCCGAGCGTATGGCCAGCCGCATCCTCGGCATGGGCGACGTGCTCACCCTCATCGAAAAGGCCGAGCAGGCCGTGGATGAGAAAAAGGCGGCGGAGATGGCCGAGAAGCTGATGAAAAATCGCTTCACGCTGGCCGATTACCTCGAGCAGATGGATTCACTGCAAAACATGGGCGATCTGGAAGACATCATGGGCATGATCCCCGGCATGGACGCCAAGCAGTTCAAGGGTGCGAAGGTGGACGAAAAAGCCATGGCGCGCACGCGGGCCATTATCCTTTCCATGACACCGCAGGAGCGGGATAACCCCTCCATCCTCAACGCCTCGCGCAAAAAGCGCATCGCGGCCGGTTCCGGCACCAGCGTGGTGGAGATCAACCGCCTGCTCAAGGGCTTCGACGCCATGGGCGCGATGGTCAAGCAGATGTCCGGCTCCGGCGGACGCAAAATGCGCCGCATGGCCAAACGCAAGGGAATGTTCGGATTCTGAGAAATACTTATTTTTCAGACCGCATTTTATAAAGAAATCAAAAAATTTATTATTTGGAGGAAAACAAACATGGTTAAGATTCGTCTGAAAAGACAGGGCGCGAAGAAGGCTCCCTTCTACCGCATCGTGATCGCTGACAGCCGCGCTCCCCGCGACGGCCGCAACATCGAGGAGATCGGCACCTACGATCCCATGGCCACGCCCGCTGCCATCAACATCGACATGGAGCGCGCCAAGTATTGGCTGGCCAACGGCGCCCAGCCCACCGACACGGTCCGCGGACTGCTGAAGAAGGCTGAAGAAAAGGCCGAATAAGGAGCCTTTTGATGAAAGAACTTCTGACCTATATGGTGCAGAGTCTGGTCGATCATCCCGACGAGGTCTCTGTTGTCGAGCGCGAGACCGCCGGCGAAACCGTGTACGAAGTGCGCGTGGCCGACGGGGATATGGGCAAGGTCATCGGCCGTCAGGGCCGCATCGTTCGCCAGATCCGCGTTTTGATGAAGGCCCAGGCTCAGCGCCAGGGCAAGAAAGTATCCGTTGAGATACTTGACTGAGTGAAGAAGCAATATTTGGAGGCGGGAAGGATCGTCAACACACACGGCGTTCGGGGCGAGGTAAAGATCGAGCCCTGGGCGGACGATGCGGCGTTCCTTACCCGCTTCAAGCGTTTTTACATGGACGGCAAAGCCGTCGCGGTGCGCTCGGGTCGGGTGCATAAGTCGATGTTCATTGCTGCGCTGGAGGGCGTGGACGATGTCAACGCGGCCATGGCCCTGAAAGGGCGCGTGATCTTTATTAACCGCGACGATGCGAAGCTTCCCGCCGGAACGGTTTTCCGCCAGGATATCCTGGGCGCGAAGGTCGTGGATGAATCCGGTTTGGAGCTGGGCGTGCTGGAAGATGTTCTGGATGCGCCGGCCTCGTCCGTGCTGGTGGTCAAGGGGGAGCGGGAGATCCTCATCCCCGATGTGCCGGCATTCGTTTTAAACAAGGACGCTGACGCGTGTGTGGTCACCGTCCGACTGATCGAGGGCATGTGAAATGAAAGTTGACATACTGACGCTATTTCCCGATGCCGTGATGCCGATGCTGTCGTCGTCGATCCTCGGCCGCGCCGCGAAAAAAGGCATTTTGGATATTCATGCGGTACAGATCCGGGATTATACCGAGAATAAACAGCAGCAAGTGGATGATTATCCATACGGCGGCGGCTGGGGCTGCGTGATGATGGCGCAACCGCTCAAGTCGTGTCTCGATGCTGTGATGGATGCTTCGCAGGGTCTGCGCAGCCGCGTGATCTATATGAGCCCGCAGGGCCGGCCCTTTGACCAGACCGAGGCGCGGCGGCTCGTGAACAACTACGACCATCTGGTGCTCGTGTGCGGGCATTACGAGGGCGTGGATGAGCGCTTCATCGAAAAATGCTGCGATGAGGAACTTTCGCTGGGCGATTTTGTGATGACCGGCGGCGAGATCGCAGCCATGGCCATCACGGACAGCGTGTGCCGCATGGTGCCGGGCGTGCTGTCCGACCCCGAGTGTTACGAGGGCGAGAGCCATTGGGACGGCCTGCTGGAATATCCGCAGTACACGCGCCCGGAAAACTGGGAGGGCATGGAGGTCCCCGCAGTGCTACGCTGCGGCGACCATGCGGAAGTGGCAGCCTGGCGGCGCGAGCAGCAGCTTTGCCGAACGAAGGAAAAGCGCCCCGATATGTTTGCCGCGTTCCGGCCGCAGACGAAGGAGGAAAAGCTGCTTTACGACAAGCTCACCGGCCATGAAAAGCTGTCGTTCGACTGCCGCAAGGCCACGCTCGACGATATGCCCGCGCTGCTGGCGCTGGGCGCGGCGGGCTCGGCCTATCTGCGCGAAAACGGCGTGGATCAGTGGCAGGATAATTTCCCGAACGAGGCCGTTTTCACGCGGGATATCGCCCATGGAAACTGCTGGCTGTTTGAGCACGAGGGCAAGGCGGCGGGTGTGATCGTGGTATATCTCGAGCCCGATGCCGACTATCCTGCCATCGAGGGCCAATGGCTCACGGACGGCACGTCCTACGGCGTGATCCACCGCGCAGCCATCGCCGCCGAATACCGCGGCCATGGACTCGCAGGCGAGATGTTCTCGCTGGCGGAGGATATCGTCCTCGGCTCCGGCTGCACGTCTGTGCGCGTGGACACGCATGAGGACAACCGCATCATGCGGCACCTGCTGGAAAAGCGCGGCTATACCGCCTGCGGCATCGTGTATCTGCACCACGGCTCCGAGCCGTCGAAGCGCCGCGTGGGCTACGAAAAGATCTATTGACGCAAAAAATGAAAAAAGACACACATCCGACCGGATGTGTGTCTTTTTTATATGGGTTTCAAAGCTCAGCGGCTTTGAAGTGGGTGCACATCCCATCATCGCATCCGGCCGTGGCGGCGGAGGCGGCGCTGCACGCCCGGCAGTGACCATAGACAGTAGCCCATCGCCGTGCCGGCGAGATTGAAGATCAGATCGTCGATGTCGAGCACGCCGAGTGTGGTGAAATACTGCGCGAGCTCGATGGCGATGATGATGCCCGCTGCCGCAAGCATAAGTGCGCCAAAATGCCGCAGCTTTTCATGGCGGCAGGGCAGCCCAAAGCCCAGCGGCACGAAGCACAGGATGTTTCCGCCCAGGTAGGTCACGGCGGTGAACAGGCTGTTGTGGCGTGCGATGTACAGATAGCGCCATGTGCCGCGAAACGGCTCCAGCTCATAGCCCGTGCGCAGGCAGTCGAGATACGGCATTTCCGGAAAGCGCGGCTGCCGCTGCAAAAACAGCAGCCACAGCATACCAAGCAGGTACCCAAGCCATAGCAGGCGGGGCCATGTGTTTTTCCAACTCTTCATAAGGAAACAATAAGCGCCGAGGCGCATTTTATGCCATCGATCGCGGCGGACATGATGCCGCCGGCCCAACCGGCACCCTCGCCGCAGGGATAGAAGCCGCGCAGCATGGGACTTTGCAGGTCGTCGCCGCGCAGAATGCGGATGGGGGAGGATGAGCGCGTTTCCGGCGCGGTGAGAACGGCGTCGGGAGCGGAGAAAATGGCGAGTTTGCGCGCAAACAGCGGCAGGGCTTCCGCCAGCGAGTCCGCGATCACGGGAGGAAGAACATCCCGTAGCGCGGTGTTTTTCACACCCGGCTGATAACTCGGGCGCACGGCGCCGAAATTCGGACAGCCGCCATGGAGGAAGCCGCCGACGGTTTGCGCCGGAGCGACGTAACCTCCACCGCCGGCCTCGTAGGCGCGCACTTCCAGCTCCCGCTGCCACAGCATCCCGCCAAGCGGGCCGGAATGGGGGAAGTCTGCCGGGGATATGGCCGTCAGCAGAGCGGCATTTGAGTTTACATAATCCCGATTATAAGGACTGGCGCCATTCACGCAAAGACGCCCGATCTCGCTCGCGGCGGGCATCACCTCGCCGCCGGGACACATACAGAAGCTGTAGCAGCGCCGTCCGTTCGGAAGCTGGCAGGCCAGTGAATAGTCCGCCGGAGGCAGCGCGGGATGGCCGGCCAGTGCGCCGTATTGCGCCTTGTCCAGCTCTGCTTGCAAATGCTCGATGCGCACGCCCATGGCAAAGGGCTTTGGCTCGAGGGGGATATTTAGTTTACATAACATCTCAAACGTGTCCCGCGCGCTGTGGCCGCAGGCCAGGATGAGATGGCGGCAGGGGATGCGGCGCTTATCCGTCACGGCGGCTGTGAGCGTGCCGCCGGTATGCTCAAGTGACTCCAGCCGCTCTGCAAAGCATACCTCGCCGCCGAGCGCTTCGATGCGTGCGCGGATGGCCGCGCAAACGCCGGGCAGACGGTCGGTGCCGATGTGGGGCTTGGCCTCGTATTCGATCTCGGGCGGGGCCCCCGCCGCCGTGAGCTGGCGCAGCACCCAGCCGATGCGCTCATCTTTCACGCCGGTGGTGAGCTTGCCGTCGGAAAACGCGCCGGCGCCGCCTTCACCGAACTGGATGTTCGATTCCGGGTCAAGAATGCCATTGCGCCGCATGGCCTCCACCTTGCGCGCGCGCTCCTCCACATTATCGCCGCGCTCAAGCACGACCGGCCGCAGTCCGCCGAGCGCCAGCACCAGCGCCGCGAACATTCCCGCCGGGCCGAAGCCGACCACCACGGGGCGCTCATCCGGAAGACGCGCCGGTTTCGGCGGTTCATAGCGATCTTCGGGTGCGCGAATGATATCCGGCCCGCCATGCCGCGCCAAAGCGGCGTTTTCGTTGGGCACGGAAACGTCCACGGTGTATACAAAATGCACGCCGGCCTTGCGCCGCGCATCCACGCTTTTGCGCACGAGTGCGAGCGACTGCGGGGCCTGACCCAGCCGCTGTTCCGCCAAAGCCCACAGGCGCGCTTCGTCCTCATCGGGGCGCAGCGTGAGCCCCCGAAGCCGGATCAATACACACCTCCTGCGGCCAGTCCCGCCGCGCGGCCGCTCGACCACGCCCATTGCAGGTTATAGCCGCCGCAGTCGCCGTCCACATCCAGAACCTCGCCGCAGGCGTACAGCCCTGGGCACAGACGGCTCTCCATCGTGACGGGATCAAAATCGTCCGTGACCACACCGCCGGCCGTCACCTGCGCGCTGTCAAAGCCCAGTGTGCCGAGCAGCGGCAGCGTGTAATCCTTCGCAAGCGCCGCGAGGGCGGCCACGGTGTTCTCCTCCATGGCCCAAAGGCGCGTTTCCTGCGCGATACCGGCGCGGCGCACCAGCGTTCGGGATATGGCGTTATGTAAAGCGCCGGTGAAGATGTTTTCCGCTTTAATATTGGGAAATTCCGAGCGCTTGCTCATGAGATATTCCGTTATGTCAACCAAGTCCAGCGCCGGCAGCAGATCGAGCGAGACTGTCGCGCCATCACCGGCGCGAGCCGCTGCGCGGCTGATGTCGAAGATGGCGGGGCCGGACAGACCGTAGTCCGTGAACTGCACTTCGCCGTGGCTTTCTGCCAGCATTTCATCCGCGTGCAGAAGGCGCACATCGCACACGGCCCGCACGCCCTTGAGCGCGCGCGTCCATGTGTTTTCGGTTTTCAGCTGCACGAGTGAGGGCGTTACATCGGTGCATCCGTGGCCGAAGGCGGCCAGCAGCCGATAGCCGCCGTTTCCGCCGCCAAGCTTTGCGCCCGCCGCACCGCCGCAGGCGACGATGAGCCGGTCGGCGCGGTATTCGCCCTCGCTTCCGTGCAGCACGAAGCCGCGGCCCGTATAGGCCGCAAAGCGGATATCCTCCGTTACGATCTGCGCGCCGCGTTCATCCAATGCAAAGCGCAGACAGTCCAAAACACTGGCGGCCGCGTCCGACGCGGGGTATACGCGGCCCGAAGGCTCCGTGACCGTGAGCAGACCGAGCGAGCCGAACCATTCCAGCGTGCGCGCCGCGCCGAAGCGCCGCAGAGCCACGGCGGCAAAGTCCTCCGCGCCGTGATAATGGCCGGCAAGCGCACTGCGGTTGGTCAGATTGCAGCGGCCGTTGCCCGTGGCCATCAGCTTTTTGCCAAGACGCGCCTGTCGCTCGTAGATCACAACGCGGTTTTTGCTGTCCTCCAGCGCGGCCAGTGCCGCCGCCATGCCGGAAGCGCCGCCGCCGATGATCGCAATATTCATCGAGGCTCCTTTCAGGGCCGCCGCCCGCCGCGGGGCGAAAAGCCGAATTGTTTCTTGAACGCGCGGGAAAAGGCGCTGTAGTCGTGCCAGCCGCAGTCATAGCAGACGTCGGAGGCGCTTTTGCCGGCGAAGATCATCTCGCGTGCGGCCAGCAGACGCTTTTCCGTGATATAGGCGTGGATGGTGAAGCCGGTCTCCGTGCGGAACGAGCGCATCATGTGGTACTTGGAGATGAAAAAGCGCTCGGCCAGATGGTCGATGGAGATGTCCTCCGTGAGATGCTCGTTTATATAGTGCAGGATGTCGATGGCCTTGCTGTCGCCGCTGCGGGCGGGGGCCAGCAGCTCGTCCTGCGCCATGGCTTGGCGCGCAAGCTCGATGAGCAGCGCCGTGAGCAGGCTGTCGGATAGAAGTCGGGCGCCGAAATCGTCGCTTGCAAGGCTTTGTTCCAGCCGCTCCATCGCGCCCCAAAGGGCCCGCAGGGCCTCATGGCCGGAACGCAAAACGTGCCGCCCGCGCTCGCGGCAAATGGTGAAGGCGCGGTCAAGCTCACATTCCGGCGTGGAGCAGCGGCGCACGAATTCCGGCGAAAGATAAATGATCACGCGCTCATAGGCCGTGCCGGGATCGGCGGCTACGCGGTGTACGCTGCCCATCGGCACCAGCACGATGTCGCCCGCCTGCAAATCGGAGCTGCGGCCATCCACGGAATAGCTCACACGCCCTGCGCGGAAAAACACGAGTTTGTGGAATTCGTGGTAGTGGCTGTCCACCTCGCGGCCGAGTTCATCGCGCAGATGGAACAGGCGGTAAGGTTCGCGCAGATAGCCGCGCTGCCGGTAATTTGTCTCTTCCATATAGTCCGTCCTTGTAAAAGCAGGATTTGCATAATAATAATATACAAAATTGCATTTTGCAAGCACAAAAATTCTTGACAATGGGGACGGAATGTGTAAAATTATTTTGTTATTCATATTCTTATTTTATAGCAGAACCTTTTGCTCTGCCGGAAAGGAAGTATTGAACGATGCCCGGAACCATTTCGAGAGGTATCCGCGCGCCGATGGTGCGTGAAGGGGACGATATTGTCAAGGTCGTGGCCGATGCAGTGGAAAAGGCCATGGAGACGGACGGCTTTGCGCTGCATGAGCGCGATGTGGTCTGCGTGACGGAGTCGGTCGTGGCCCGTGCCGACGGCAACTACTGCTCCACGGACGACATTGCCGCCGATGTGAAGGCCAAGCTTGGCGGGGAGACCGTCGGCGTGATCTTTCCGATCCTCAGCCGCAACCGCTTTGCCATCTGCCTGCGCGGCATTGCACGCGGTGCGAAGAAGATCGTGCTGATGCTGTCCTATCCCTCTGACGAGGTTGGCAACCACCTCATCAGCGAGGATGAGCTGCTTGACAGCGGCGTGCAGCCCTACAGCGAAACGCTCAGCCTTGCGCGCTATCGCGAGCTGTTCGGCGCCAAGCCCCATCCTTTCACCGGCGTGGATTATGTGGACTATTACGAAAAGCTCATCCGCGAGGAAGGCGCCGATTGCGAGATCATCTTCGCCAACCGCCCGGAAGCCATTCTGGCCTACACCAAGAACGTCCTCTGCTGCGACATCCACAGCCGCGAGCTTTCCGCCCGCCGTGTGCGTGCCGCCGGCGGTGAGGTCGTACTCACGCTCAGCGACATCATGAACGAGTCCGTGAACGGCTCGGGCTTCAGCCCCTTCGGCCTGCTCGGCTCGAACAAGGCTACCGAGTCGAAGATCAAGCTCTTCCCGCGCAACGCCCAGTCCGTGGCGGAAAATATCCAGTCTGAGCTGCTCAAGCGCACGGGTGTGAAGATCGAGGCCATGGTGTATGGCGACGGCGCGTTCAAAGACCCCGTGGGCAAGATCTGGGAGCTGGCCGACCCCATGGTGGGCGCGGGCTGGACGAAGGGTCTTGAGGGTCTGCCGAACGAGCTGAAGATCAAATACCTCGAGGATAACGATTTTGCCGATCTGTCCGGCGAGGAGCTGACCGCCGCGGTCAAGGCCGCCGTGGCCGCCAAATCCGGCGATCTAAAGGGCCAGATGGCCTCCCAGGGCACCACGCCCCGCCGCCTGACCGACCTGCTCGGTTCGCTGGCCGATCTGACGTCCGGCTCCGGCGATAAGGGCACGCCCATCGTGCTGGTGCAGAACTACTTCTCCAACTACGCAAACGACTGACAGATAAGACGAAAACATCCCCGTTTCCGCATTTGGGAAACGGGGATATTTTGATATAGGCCCTCGCACTGGGGCGAAAGGAAAGGAGACGGCTCATGAACGGAGTCATTTTATATCAGTCAAAATACGGCGCCACGAGGAAATACGCTGCGTGGCTGTCCGAGGAAACGGGGTTTCCGACCGTGGAAACGAAAAAGGCAAAAATCGAGGAGATCAAAAATTACGACACGATCGTTTTGGGCGGCGGGGTCTATGCCTCGGGTGTTGCCGGACTTTCGTTTCTGAAAAAGAATATGGAAGTGTTAAAAGGCAAAAAGATCGTTGTGTTCTTCGTCGGCGCATCGCCGTATGACGAGAAGGCTTTTCTGGCTGTCGTGCAGCACAATATGAAAGAGGCACTGTCCGGCATCCCCTGCTTCTATTGTCGGGGCGCGTTCGATATGGATGCGATGACCGTCGTTGACCGGAATTTGTGCAAAATGCTCCGAAAAGCGGTCGCCAAAAAGAAGCCCGAGGAACGGGAAACATGGGAAATGGCGCTGGTGGAAGCCGGAGATGGGCACTGCGACTGGACGGATAAGGCGTATCTTGAACCGATATTGCGTGAGCTGGGGCAATAAAACCAGAGACAGAGAAAAAACGTGTGGACGGATATCCCGTCTTATGCCATCGCATGCAATTTCACAGATTTTTGTTGCCCGAACGGGAAAAATACGGTATATTCTTCTTGCGGGGGGCTTGACTGCTGACCTCGCGCAAATTTAAACGACGGAGAAACGGTCTATGAAAACAGTCATTACCGCGGAAAAAGCGGTAGAAATGATCCCGGATGGCGCCACCATCATGGTCGGCGGCTTCATGGGATGCGGCAACACCCACGGCATTCTCGATGCCCTCAGCCAAAGCGGCAAGGGCAATTTCACGGTCATCTGCAACGATGGCGCGATGCTCACGGGCCCCGACGGCAGCGAGTGCTACGGCGTGGCCAAACTCATCCGCAACAGGCAGATCCGGCGCCTGATCGCGACCCATGTGGGCCTCAACCCCGAGGTCGCCCAGCAGATGAACGATGGCACATTGGAGGTCGATCTCATCCCGCAAGGCTCATTTGTGGAGATGATCCGCGCGGGCGGCGCGGGCCTTGGCGGCGTGCTCACGCCCACGGGCTTTGGCACCATCATCGAGCAGTCGCCCTTTGTCCACTCGGTCGTGGATGTAGATGGGAAGAAATATCTGCTCATGCGTCCGCTTCGGGCGGATGTGGCGCTCATCTCGGGCTATGAGGTGGATGACCACGGCAACATCTGGTACAAGGGCACTACGCGCAATTTCAATCAGGTCATGGCCATGGCGGCCGAACTTGTCATCGTGGAGGCGGACAACCGCGTGGCCTCCGGCTCCATCCGGCCCGAGGACGTGATGACGCCCGGTATCGTGGTGGATTATATCGTGGAGGGAGGCGACGAACTGTGAAAAAAGAGGATATCAAGCCCTTCATCGCGCGGCGCGTGGCCAAGGAGCTGCACGATGGTGATGTGGTCAATCTCGGCATCGGCCTGCCCACGATGATCCCCTCGTTTTTGCCGGAGGGCGTTCATGTGACGCTGCACGCGGAAAACGGCATCGTTCACGCCGGCGGCCATCCCGGCGAGGAGGCGGAACCGGCCTATGTGGTGGACGCCGGCGGCAAGCCTGCCTCGGTGCAGACCGGCGGCGCGTTCATCGATTCGTCGCTGTCGTTCGCGCTCATCCGCGGCGGCCACATCGATTGCACCGTGCTCGGCGCGCTGGAGGTGGATGAAAAGGGCAATCTCTCCAACTGGATCATTCCCGGAAAGCTGGTGCCCGGCATGGGCGGCGCGATGGACCTGGTCGTGGGTGCGCGGCGCGTGATCGTGGCCATGGAGCATACGGCCAAAGGCCGGCCCAAGATCTTGAAAAAATGCACTCTCCCGTATACGGCGGTCGAGTGTGTGAATATGATCGTGACGGAGATGGGTGTTATGCGCGTGACGGACGCAGGACTTGTTCTCGAGGAGATCAACCCCGAATTTACGCCCGAACAGGTGCAGGCGGCTACGGAGGCCGAGCTGATCATCTCACCCGATTTGAAACCGATGGTATAAAAGAGCATAAAATGGCCCCGCCGGAGCGCTTGTCTCGGGCGGGGCTTTTTGCTTTATTCGTCGTAATCGTCGTAATCGTCGCTTTGCGCGGCAAGCCAGCGCAGGTTCAGCACCAGACGCTCGTCATAATAGGCGCTGCGCAGGCGGCGGAAGAAGTCGCGGGGGCTGTTGAAGAAATCACGCGCCTTTTCCCGGCGCACAAGGCGTTCGGCGTCGGCCAGAAGTTCGTCCTGCTGTTCGTTCAGTTCGTATTCCATAGGGGTTCACCGCCTTTATTTCTCTGTGTGTCAGTGTACCACAGCCGTCCCGCCGCGTCAAGCAAGGCAGAAGAATGGCCACCGGTTCATAAGAAGCCAGCTCAGTGCCGCCATGACCACGATCATCAGCGCACTCAGCGGCAAGCCATAGCGCAGCATCGTTCGCGGCGGCAAACCGTAGCCAACGGGCACGGCGCGGATGGATGTGGGCAGGCAGTAGCTCAAATTCACGCCGATGGTGGCGGCATAGATGTAGGGGATGGGATCAAGGCCAAGGCCGGATGTGACCGTGATGACGATGGGGATGCAGATGGCGGCCGTGGCCGTGTTGGACGTGAAATCCGAGAGCACCAGCGTGACGGCCACGAACAAAAGGCACAGCCCGAAGCCGCCGGAAAGCGCACTGCGGCCGATGGCCTCGCCGATCATGGCATCCGCGCCGCTGCCTGTGATGAGCTTGCCGAGCGCCAGTCCGCCCGCGAACACATACATAAGGCCCCATACGATCTTTTTCTGCACCGTTTTCCATTCCATCACGCGCGTGCCGTCCGCCCGATGGGGCAGGAAGGTCAAAACCGCGCACAAAAGGAAGATATACGCGGGCTTGAGCCCCGGCAAAAAGTCGGAAAACAGGCCCCGCACGAAGCTCAAAATCGTGGCGGCGAGGAAGAGAACAAGGCTGATGACCTCCGCGCGGCTCATGCGGCCAAGCTTTTTGCTCTCGGCCTGAAAATAGGCCCGCGTGCCGGGCAGACGTACGCCCTTTGGCCGCAGCAGCAGAAGGTAGCCGAGATTCGTTACGACCAGCACCAGCATGATCGGCGCAAAGCGCAGGGCCCAGCCGCTATAGAGAAACTCATGCCCCGTGAGCGATTCGATGTAGCTGATGACGGTCAGATTCATCGCCCCGCCAAGCGGCGTGGCCAGTCCGCCGATGCCCGCGCCCCAGGCGATGGTCATCAAAATGAGCGAGCCGGAGGGGCTTTCGGCAATGTCGCCCTCGCCGGCGTAGCGCAGCATGGAAACGGCGATGGGTGTGAGCGTGGCGGCCACAACGGCATTCGGCAGAAAGGCCGACATCACGGCGGAGAACAAAAACCAGAACACGAGCTGTCCGGCCAGCGAGCTGCCGATGAGTGTAAGACAGGCGGTGGCAATGCGCCGGTCAAGGCCGGTCTCGTCCCAACTGATGGACAGGATGGACGCGCCCAGCAGCAAAATGATGGTCTCGCCGGCGTATTGCGCGATCACGGAAGACATATCCGTGATGCCGAACAGGGCGTTTATCACGATGGGCAAAAACGCCGTCACGGCATAATCCACCGGCGCTGTGATCCACCACAGCGACATCCAAACCACACTGCCAACGGCGGCGCGGGCGGCGAAGGTGGAGAAAATATCCGCCGGAAGAAGCCACAGGCACAGCGCAAACAGCACCGGCCCGAGGATGAGTGGGATGGTTTTTTTCATAAAAAGCCTCCAGGAGGAAAAAGGCCGCCGCGTTTGCGGCGGCCTCGGGAGATCATTCGGTTATAAATTGGCCAAGGAACGCGTCCATCGCGGCTTCGCAGCCGGCACGGTCCGTTACACGACTGCCTACATGGCGCGCGCCGGGCACAGTGTAGATGGCCTTTTCGCTGGCGCACAGCATATACATCTCGTGTGCCATGGCGCAGGGAATATAGCCATCGGCCTCGCCGTGGATGAACAGCACCGGCGTTTTCATCTTCCGCATCAGCTCGCGCGGCGCGGCTTTGTTCATGTCGTAGCGGGCGAACAGCGCCATGAGCAGACGCATGATCGGATACGAGGGAAACAGCGGAACGCGGAATTTGCTCAGTCCGTGGGCGATCTCCTCGCGGGCACTGGTATAGCCGCAGTCGGCCACCACGGCGGCCAGATTCGGAGCGTGGCCATCGCCCGCCGTGAGCAGGACGGAACTTGCGCCCATGGATACGCCGTCGAGCACGATCCGGCAGTCATCGCCAAAGCGGGCGCACAGCAGCCGCAGCCACACGAGCAGGTCGTGACGTTCGTATTGGCCCATGCCGTACCAGTGGCCCTCGCTCAGGCCGCAGCCGCGCAGATCGGGGATGAGCAGATTATAGCCGCGGTCAAGATAGTACTGCGCGTCGAGATAGCGGTCGCGTGCGCAGCCTTCGATGCCATGGACCAACACGGCGATCTTCTTGCTGCCGCGGTCGAGCAGACAGGCGTGCAGCGTGAAGCCCTCACTTTCCGCGAAATGGTCCTCAAGCCCCATCTCGCGCAGGGTCTCTTCCATGGCGAGAAGTTCGTCCAGATACGGCTCCAGCGCGTGCGGACAGGGCTTTTTGTGCCATGGGCGGCGCATCATGCGCGTCCACATCATGTAAACGGCCATGCACAGCCCGCCGAGCACAAGCAGGGCCAGCAGGACAAGGATGATGATGAGTACGACCTTCATTCGCTCCCCTCCTCACGCTGTACGGTTTTGAAATAGGGCTTGCCGACCTGCAGCAGCACAAAGCCCGCCACGAACAGCAAGATCAGCGACAGAAGGCCGAAGCAGGCCTTGTCCGTCAGACTGTAAACCAGCGAATAAAGCGCCGGGCCGATCACACAGGCGAACTTGCCGAAAATGTCGAGGAAGCCATAATACTCATTGGATTGCTCGGCGGGGATGATCTGGCCGAAATACGAGCGGGAAAGCGCCTGAATGCCGCCCTGCACCGTGCCCACCAGCGTAGCCAGGATCCAGAACAAAACGGTGGAGATGGAAAGCGCCTGCGCCTCCTGCAAGCCGAGCATGGCGGAAAAGTCCACGATGAAGCCCATGCCGAAGCCGATGATGGTGATGAGCGCATACACGCCCACGGCGATGGTGATGAGCCGCAGGGCGCCGTATTTCTTGCCCCAGGAGCCAAACCAGATGGTAAACGGCATCGCCACAAGCTGCGTCACGAGCAGCGCCAAGATCATGCCGATGGAGCCGAGGCCGAGGGTGCTGCCGTAGTTGGTGGCCATGGTGATGATGGTGCTCACGCCGTCGATATAGCAGAAGTAGGCGAGGATGAAAAACAAAACGGCCTTGTTGCGCAGGATGTTTTTGAAGGTGGCAAGGGTGTTTTGCCACGCCTTTTTGCCCAGATGCTTCGGCGGTGTGGAGACATAGTGCTTCTGGTGTACGTTGTTCCAGAAGGGGATGGAGAAGATCAGCCACCACACGGGAACGATCAAAATGGCGATCTTGTAGCTGAGGATGGACTGGCCCATGGCCAGCATCACGCCGATGGAGATGAGAAACGGGATGGTGGAGCCGCCGATGTAGCCCATGGCGTAGCCCCAGGCGGAGACTTTGTCCATGCGCTCGGGCTCCGTCACATCCGTGAGGAAGCTGTCGTAAAACAGGCAGGAGCCGGAAAAACCGATGCGGCTGAGAACGAAGCCGATGAGCATCCACACCCAGTTGTCAAACAGCGCCATGAAGCAGGTGAACACCACGCCCATGACGGTGAAAACCGTCCACAATTTTTTCTTCATGCCTTTGAAATCGCCGATGGAGCCCAGATACGGCGCGAGCACGGCGGTGATGAGGTTGGCAAAGGACACCGCGTAGCCATAGATGGTGTTGATCACGCCGGCATTGGCCAGTCCGCTCACGACCAGCGCGAAATAGATCGGCCAGATGGCGGCGGAGATGTTCGTGGCGTAGATGGAGTTGGCCCAGTCGTAGAGGATCCATGACCACTCGGTTTTGGTGAAACGCTTTTGCTTGGGTGTCTTGTCCATGGGGGAGTACCGTCCTGTCTCTTTTTATCGCGGCGCTCAGATCGCACCGAGCTGTCCGACAATGCGGTCGGCCAGCGCCACGCCGGCGGCAAGGCAATCGTCCGGCGATTTTTCCTTCAGCCAGTTTACTAAAAATGCGGCGGCAAAGCTGTCGCCCGCGCCCACGGCGGAGACGACCTTCGCCCGCGGTGTCTCCGAATGAAGCACGCGCCCGTCCGGAAACAGAAGCATCGCGCCGTCACTGTCGAGCGTGACGAGCAGCGCGCGAAGCTGCGGATAGCGGGCGAAAACATCCGGCGGCAGCGCTTCGCGCTCGTGGCGATTCACCTTCACAAGCGTCGCATGGCGCAGGCAGAAGTCGATGCCGTCCGGCGACCAGAAGCGGTGGCGCAGATTCAGATCGCAGAAAAACTCCCGCGCCTGCACTTGGGCCAAAACGGCCTCCAGCGTGCGGGCGGAGACCTCGCTGCGCTGGGCGAGCGTGCCGAAATATACTGCGTCCCACGCGGTGGGGATATGCGATGGGGTGGGGATGTTATCCCATGCGACGTTGCGTATGACCTCGTAGGTGGGGTTTCCGGCACTGTCAAGCGTTATATTCGTATAGCCGGTGGGGAATGGGACCTGCTGTATCAGATCGGTATGCACCCCGTGGCTGCGCACGGCGGCCAGCGTTTGCTCGTCCCCGGTGCAAACGGCGGACAGCAGGTGGCTTTCCGCGCCGAGGCGTGCGGCATGAACGGCGAAATTCAGCGGTGCGCCGCCGAGACAGCGGCTGTCGGGGAAGCGATCCCAAATGATCTCACCGCAGGATAGTATCTTCATAGGCCTGGAATGATCTGCTGCGCCACGGCGAAATAAGCCAGCAGCGCAAGAGCGTCTACGATGGTGGAGATGAACGGACTTGCCAAAACGGCGGGGTCAAGGCCAAGCTTTGCCGCCAGCATCGGCAGCACGCAGCCGACCAGCTTTGCCGCGATCACGATGATGATCAGCGTCAGGGACACCACCAGCGCCACGGCCACGGTCACGCCGTCGTTTCCAAGCAGGAAATGATCGACCAGCATTACCTTGCCAAACGACACGATGGCAAGACTCAAGCCGCACAGAAAGCCCGTGCGCAGCTCTTTCCACATAACGGCCCAAATGTCCGAAAACTCAAGGTCGCCCAGGCTCAGCGCGCGGATGACCGTGACGGAGCACTGCGAGCCGGAGTTGCCGCCCGTGCCCATCAGCATGGGGATGAAAAGCGTCAGCGCGGCCACGGTGGACAGCGCGTCCTCGAAGTGGTTGAGGATGATGCCGGTAAAGGTCGCGGAGATCATCATCAGCATCAGCCAGGGGATGCGCGCCTTCCAAAACTGCATCACACCGGTTTTCAGATACGGCTTGTCAATGGGCGTAACACCGCCCATGATCTCGATGTCTTCCGTGGCCTCTTCTTCCATGACCTCCATGGCGTCGTCAACCGTGACGATACCGACAAGGCGGCCCTCCGCGTCCACAACGGGCAGCGCGGTGAAGTTATACTTGGTGAACATGGAGGCCACGTCCTCCTGGTCGTCCTGGGTGCCGACGGAGATGACGTTTTCCTCCATGATGTCCGCGATCACGTCATCGTCCTCCGCCAAGATGATGGTGCGGATGGACAAAATGCCGATCAGATGGCGGCTGTGGTCGGTGACATAGCAGGTGTTGATGGTCTCGGAGTCCACGCCCGTGCGGCGGATGTGCTTGATGGCGTCGGCGGCGGTGAGCGTCGGCTGCAGGTCGACAAACTCCGTGGTCATGATGCTGCCGGCGGAATCCTCGGGGTATTTTAAGATCTCGTTGATCATCTTGCGGGTCTCGGAATCCGCCTGCCGCAAAATGCGCTTGACCACATTCGCGGGCATTTCCTCCACCAGATCGACCGCATCGTCCACATACAGCTCGTCCACGACCTCTTTCAGCTCGCTGTCGGAAAAGCCGTGGATCAAAAGCTCCTGTGAATCGGGGTCCATTTCGATAAAGGTCTCCGCGGCGGTGTCCTTCGGCAAAAGCCGGAACAGCCGCGGCAGCAGAGCCTGATCCATGTCGTCAAACATGGCGGCGATGTCCGATGCGTTCATCGTTACCAGAACATCGCGGGCGCTGCTGTATTTTTTCTGCTCCATCAGAGCAGTGATCGTTTCCGTCAGGGTGACGGTCCTTTCAGCCATTGTTCCTTCCTCCTTTTTTTAAGCTTCAGAGAAAGACACAAACGGCCTCGGTTCAGCGGGCGATGGTCGCCCGCGAGCTTCGGCCCCGTTTTGTGCCAGAGTCGCTACTGCCACTGACGTCCATCGTCACACCTCCCATAAGAACCGTATTTGCATTGGTCAGGAGCAGGGCTGGGCTGACCACCAAAGGCTCCCTTGTGCAAAGGGAGCTGGCCGCGAAGCGGACGGAGGGATTGACAACCCCTCCGGCAAAAGCGCAGCTTTTGCCACCTCCCCTTACACAGGGGAGGCACTGGGCCTGCGTAAAAAAGCCTGACTGTGTGCGTTTTTACATTATAGCACAAACAGTCAGGCTTTGGAATTGATTTTTTGGAAGTTTGAGCGGATTATTCGAACAAAAGTGCGTCCAGCTCCGCCACGTTGTCCGCCACGGCGATGCAGCCGGCCTCCAGCAGCTCTTCGCGGCCGCCGTAGCCATAGCCTGCGCCGATGCAGGGGATGCCGCAGATCTCCGCGCCCTTGGCATCGTGCAGCCGGTCGCCGACCATCACGGCCGAACTCATGTCCACATGGCCCTCGTCGCGCGCGTATTCGATGACCTGATATTTCAGGCCGCGGTCGCCGTTGAGCTCACAGCCGGAGATGATCTCAAAATACGGCGCAAGGCCGAATTTTTCAAGGATCTGCACGGCAAACACCGTGGGCTTTGTGGTGGCAACGTAAAGCTTCGCGCCGGCGGCCTTGAGCTTTTTCAAAAGCTCCTCCATGCCGGGGTAGGGGTGGTTTTCAAACAGGCCGATATCGGAATAGTGCTCGCGGTAATCGGCCAGAAAACGGGCGGCATCTTCCGGGCTCATGCCCCAGATGTCCACGAACGACTGCGGCATGGGCGGGCCGATGAATTCGTAATAGGCGCTGTTGTCCTCGCAGGGAAGGCCCCACTTTTTGCGCGCGTAGATGATGGCGTTGGTGATGCCCTCGGCGGGGTCGGTGAGCGTGCCGTCAAGATCGAAGAAGATGTTTTGGTATTTCAGTTGGCTTTTCAATCAGCGTTCCTCCCGGAAGTAACTCAGGCCCAGACTGGCCGGCGGGTTGTTTTCGCGCTTTTTACGCATCGACACGGCCACGAGCACGATGATCGTGACAATGTACGGCAGCATTTTGTAAAGCTCTTTGACGGCGAAGAACGAGCCGGTGGGCAAAAACAGATACAGGATGTAAAGGCCGCCGAACAGGATGGACGACCAGATGCCCGTGCTCGGACGCCAGATCGTGAAGATGACCAGCGCGATGGCGAGCCAGCCGCGGTCACCGAAGCCGTTGTTCGACCAGACGCCGCTGGCGTAGTCCA